>VBLM01000697.1 GCA_005879095.1 Deltaproteobacteria bacterium | reverse complement strand
CGTTCGCCGCCAAGGACTTCCGCAACGCGCTCTTCGCCTATCAGGACGCGATCATCGCCGACCCGAAGAACGTCGAGGCCCTCGTCAAAGCCGGCGGGACGTACACCAAAATGGGCCACGACCCGGAAGCGATCGGCCAGTGGAACAAGGCGCTCCAGCTCGATCCGCAGAACCAAATAGCGCGCGACGGCATCGCCGCCGCCACCGAGCGCAGCAAGGCGCTGGCCGGAACGCCAAAAACCGCCGAGCTGCCGCCACCGGTCAGAATCGACGAAAACGCCGCCCGCACCCACTACACCACCGGCGTCGGCCTGGTCCGCGAGCGAAAGTACGACGATGCCATCGCCGAGCTCGACAAGGCCCTGAAGGCCAAGCCCGGCTTCGCCGTCGCCCTCGTCGCCCGCGGCTCGGCGCGCATCGGGCAGGGCCGTTTCCAGGACGCCATCGCCGACTACACCGCCGCGCAAAAGGCGGATCCCTCGCTCGCCTCGCCGCTGTTCGGGCTCGCCGAGGCCTTCCGCGCCATGGGTCAGAACGAAAAGGCGGCGGACCTCTACCGGCAGTTCGCCGCCAGTAAGGCCCCGGATGCCGATCCGGGCCTCAAGGACTACGCGTTACAGAACGCGCAGGCGCTCTCGGCAAACAAGTAACCTGCATCAGCGTTGCGCCGGCCGCCGACGCGATCTATGTCTGCGCCGCACAACGAAGATGCCGACCGACCCGATCGACAGCGAACCGCTCGCCCCTTCCGCCACTCCGGACGTTCCCGGCCCGATGCCGGCCAACGCCAGGGCCGCGGCTGCGGTCCCGCCGCGCGCGCCCGACCAGCACCAGGCCGAGCCGCGCCATCCCGGCGTGCCGCTGGCTCCGCCGGGGATCGCGCCGGAATCGGACGTCCGCGTGCACAGTCCGTCGTCGGCGGCGCCGCAGCCGAGCCATGGCCTCGTCAACGAAGGCCTCGGCGAATTGCCCTGGAGCTACGGCGATGCGCGCCTGGTCTCGCTGATCCGCGATCCCAACACGCTCTACGTCTACTGGGACTTCTCGCAGCAGCAGATCGATCAGGCCTTCCACGGCCTGGGCCCGGCGCGCGCGGTTCTCAAGCTGTGGAGCGTCAAAGGCGAGCTCATGCGCGAGGCCGAAGTGCACCTCGAGGCGCGCGGCTGGTACCTGCGCGAGCTGCCCGCAGGCAACGAGCTGCGCGCGGAACTGTGGGCGATCGGCGAAAAGGGCGCCCGCATGCTGCGCGCCGCGCGGCCGGTGAAATTGCCGCCGGCGGCGCCGTCCGATCAGCTCGACGCGTTCTACTTGAGACTCCCGCTCGATCAGCCGCTGCGCGAGGGCCTCACCACCGGCCGTCCGCTGAATTACGGCGGCGCCGCGCCCGCTGGTTGGGAACGGCGGCTGCAGCCGCGCGGATTCGACGGGTCGAGCTTCTTCGGCGGCAGCCCCGGCGGCACGCTGCCGTGGGCGACGCACGTGCCCGACGTCGACAAGGGCAAGAAATGAGGGGCGCCCTCTCCATCGTGCTGCACGCCCATCTGCCGTACGTGCGGCATCCGGAATATCCCGAATTCCTCGAGGAAGACTGGCTCTACGAAGCCATCACCGAGACGTACCTTCCGCTCCTCGAAGTCTTCGACAAGTGCGTGGAAGACGGCGTCCCCTTCCGCATCACGATGACCCTGACGCCGCCGCTGGTCGGCATGCTGCGCGACGAGCTGCTCATGTCGCGCTACGCCAAGCGGCTCGACGCGCTCTGCGAGCTCTGCGACAAGGAAGTCCACCGCACGCGCGGCGATCCGCACTTCGGCCCGCTCGCCTGGTACTACCGCGAGCGCCACTATCATCTGCGGCGCCTGTTCCACGATCGCTACCGCCGCGATCTGGTGGGCGGCTTCAAGCGCCTCCAGGACTCCGGCGCCCTCGAGATCATCACCTGTGGCGCGACCCACGGCTTTCTGCCGCTGATGATCCATCCCGAGTCGATCCGCGCGCAGATCCAGGTGGCCTGCGCGCACTACCGGATGCACTTCGGCCGCGATCCGCGCGGCATCTGGCTGCCCGAATGCGGGTACGCGCCGGGGATCGACAAGTACCTGGCGGCCGAGAACATCCGCTTCTTCTTCGTCGACTCGCACGCGCTCGCCAACTCGGTGCCGCGTCCGCGCCGCGGCGTGTACGCGCCGGTCTACACGCCCGCCGGCGTGGCCGCGTTCGCCCGCGATCCGGAGAGCTCGATGCAGGTGTGGAGCGCCGAGCACGGCTATCCGGGCGATCCGGTCTACCGCGAGTTGACCGGAAGAACACCGGCGTGAAGTACTTCCGCATCACCGGCAAGGTCGAGCTGGGCGCAAAGCAGCCGTACGATCCGGCCGCGGCCCGCGCCCGCGCCGAGCTGCATGCGGGGAACTTCCTCTTCAACCGCGCCAAGCAGATCGAATACCTGCGGGAAGCTTTCGCACAGGGCGGCCCGGTGCCGATCGTGATCAGCTCCTACGACGCCGAGCTCTACGGCCACTGGTGGTACGAGGGGCCGATGTTCCTCGACTTCCTCATCCGCAAGGCCGCCCGCGATCAGGACGTGCTCAAGCTCGAGTCGCCGGTCGACTACCTCTCCGAGTACCCCGAGCAGCAGCTCTCGCAGCCGCCGCTCTCCTCGTGGGGCGCGGGCGGCTACGCGGCGGTGTGGCTCGACGAAGTCAACGACTGGATCTACCGCTACCTGCACAAGGCCTCCGAGCGGATGATCGAGCTGGCGCGCATCCACCACGACGCGAGCGGCGTCACCCGCCGCGCGCTCAACCAGGCGGCGCGCGAGCTGCTCCTCGCCCAGAGCTCGGACTGGGCGTTCATCATCAAGACCGGCACCATGGTCGACTACGCCGTCCGCCGCACCCGCGAGCACCTGCTGCGGTTCACCAGGCTCTACGAACAGGTGAAGGGCAACGGCGTCGACGAGCAGTGGCTGTCGAGCGTCGAGTCCCGTGACAACCTGTTCCCCGAGATCGACTACCGCGTCTACCGGCCGAACTAGCGCTCGGCAGGCACGGGCCTGTAAGCATGTACAGATTCGTACGGATGGAACGCCTCCGTGTCGCGCTCGTCTCGACTCCGTTCGTGCCGGTCCCGCCGCGCGGCTACGGCGGCACCGAGCTGGTCGTCGCCGAGCTGGCGCAGTCGCTGAAAGCGATGGGCGCCGAGGTCGTCATCTATGCGACCGGCGACTCGAAGCTGCCCGGCATCGAGATCCGCTCCTACTTCCCGACGGCCGAGTGGCCGCCTGACCGCGCGGTCGATCACGTCCATGCCAACTGGTGCCTGCGCGACGCGTCGCGCGATCCGCGCGGCTTCGACGTGGTCCACGTCAACTCGCCCTTCGCCCTCGAGGCCGCGCGGCTTTCGCGCTGGCCGGTGATCTGCACGCTGCACCACGACGTCGAGCCGGAGTGCACCGAAATCTACCGTCGAAATCCACAGGTAAGGCTGGTCGCCATCAGCGGCGCACAGGCCCGACGCGAGCCGGCCCCGGTCGCGGCAGTCGTCCACCACGGGCTCGATTCGCGCCGTTTCCACCCCATGCCTGACCAGGGGTACCTGCTCTTCCTCGGCCGCTACGATCGCGTCAAGGGCGTCACCCACGCCATCGAGGTCGCCTCCCGCGCCGGCCTGCCGCTGGTGCTGGCGGGCGAGCCGCACGAGCGCGAATACTATGACGCCGAGGTGAAGCCGCTCGTCGACAAGCACGGAGTCCTCGAGGTGGGGCCGGTCGGCGGCGATCGCAAGGCGGCGCTGATCGCCCGCGCCCGCGCGCTGCTCTTCCCCATCCAGTGGGAGGAGCCGTTCGGGCTGGTGATGATCGAGTCGATGCTCAGCGGCGTGCCGGTGATCGCGCTGGCGCGCGGGAGCGTGCCGGAGATCATCGAGGACGGCATCACCGGCATCCTCTGCGACGACCCGATCGAGATGGTCGCCGCCGCGCGCATCGCCGAGAAGCTGTTCGACCGCCGCCGGATCCGCGAGATCGCGGTCGCACGCTGGTCGGCCGATCGGATGGCGCGCGATTACCTGCGCGTTTACCGCGCTGCGCAGGTCGACCGCCTGCTGGAAGAGCCCGAAGCGGCGGGGGCTTGAGCATGGCCGATCGGACGCTGGTGACGATCGGGGCCGCGGAGCTGCTCGGATACGACGACCTCGGCTCGCTGCCGGAATCGACCGGCACCGACAAGCTGGTCTTGAAGCGCGGCAACCTCTTCGCGGTCGCGGGCCGCCTGGGCGACATCTGGCCGCCGGGCGCGCGCGACCAGGGCGCGTACTTCGAGGACACGCGCTTCTTGAGCAAGCTGCGGCTCTGCATCGCGGGCGGGC
Source organism: Deltaproteobacteria bacterium (assembly GCA_005879095.1). Classification (GTDB taxonomy): domain Bacteria; phylum Myxococcota; class Myxococcia; order Myxococcales; family 40CM-4-68-19; genus 40CM-4-68-19. Next base: position 146 of record VBLM01000697.1, on the reverse strand, counting down.
CGCCGGTCGTGCTCTCGACCCAGACCGGCGCCGAGTACACCTCGCAGGTGGACATGACGGTGACCTCGACCCACTTCGGCGGCGTCTTCGCCGACCCGGTCAACTTCCTCCACCTGCGGCGCGAGCAGCTGATCGACGAGCATTTC
>VBLM01000128.1 GCA_005879095.1 Deltaproteobacteria bacterium | reverse complement strand
GCCGTCGAATCGAGCGCGGTTGACGGAACCTCGAGCACCCTCGAGGTGATCGACGTCACATCCGGCGCGGTGGTGCGCAGCTTTCCGGGCGCCGTAGCCACGTATGCCGCCCCTTCCATCGGGCACGGGCTGATCGTGTGGACCGACGCATTCGGTCACGCTACGTCATACGTATCGAAGGTTTACAGGCCCTAGAACACCCACCCCGCCCTACGATCGCGCCGTTGCGGACCTGCAACGGGGATGATACGCGATCACCATGCAATTGCGTTTCTCTCTCTGCACCCTCGTGGCGATGGCCCTTTGCGCGTGCGGCAGGCCTGCCGCGCGTCTCGAGCAGGCGCGGGATCTGGCGCTCTCGGGGCACCACCAGACGGCACTTCTCGAGGCGCGCGCGGTTCTGCTCACGTTGCGCGACGAGCGCTCGGGCAGCGCCGACACGGTCCGCCGCGGGGCGCTCAAGCTGGCCGGCGATCTCTGCGCGCTGCACCTCGACGATCCGCGCTGCGCCGCCACCGAGTACCGCGAGCGCGGCGCGCTCGAAGCCTGGCGCGACCAGGTGGCGACCGCGCCGGACCGGCCGGGGGCCGACGTCGCGCAGCTCAAGATCGCGCGGGCCCTGGCGGAACGGGGCGAATACCACGATGCACGTGCGGCGGCCGCCGAGCTGATCAGCCGGTGGCCGCGGTCGTCTCTGGCGGCCGCGGCGGCGCTGCTCTCGGCGTCGACCTATCACTTGTCAGGGCGGCACGCGGACGCCATCGCCGAGTACGACCGCGTCGAGCGCAAGTACCACGGCGCCAAGCAGGGCGCGGAGGCGCTCTTCGAGAAGGGCAACTGCCTCGCCGAGCTGGGCGACGACGAGGGCGCGGTCAAGGCGTACACCGACGCGCTCCCGCGGCACGACTCGCCGGACGCGGTCCAGTTCGCGATGGAGCGCGCCGAACGCCGCCTGGATCGGGGCCGCGCGGTCAACCCGCACAACCAGGCGGCCGTCTGGGATCGCGGCCTCGCCCAACGCCGCGCCGTGCGAGCTTCGCGCCTTCGCGGTGTGCAGTTGCAGGTTGCGGTGTCGTACGAAGACCTACACGATTGACACCTGCCCCGTCTGCCGGGGATACCAGCCAGACACTCTTCAGGGGGCTTCAACTCATGCGGAAATTCGCAATCGTCCTGCTGCTCGCCGGCACCGGCGCCTGCAGCGTCATCGACTCGGTCATCGGCGGCGCCTCGGACCAGGCCGGCCGCAACATCGGCGCGAGCATGGTCGGCAACTCCGCTCCCCAGGGCGGCGCGCGGCCGGCGTCCTACGGCGGCGCGGGCGGCAGCATGAGCATGGCCACCATGAACCCGGCCTACCTCAACATGTACATGGGCTTCATCTTCACCTACGCCTTTTCCTCCGGCGGCTACGACGTGACGCAGGTCGCGTACAAGGCCGGCGACTACACCCGCTGGACCGGGAAGGGCAACAACGGCAAGGCCATCGGCATCGAGCGGGCGCATTTGTCCGACGACGCGCAGGGCCGCCAGTGGTGGAAGGTCAAGTTCACCGACGACGAGGGCCGCACCACCATCCTCGAGGGCCTGCTCGATCCGGCGCAGAAGAAGTTCGTCCGCATGCGCGCCAAGTTCCCCGACGACAAGGAAGGGAACGAGATGCCGATGGACGAGCAGAGCTACTACAACCCGCCCCAGCACCTCTCCAAGGAGAGCGTCGAGGGCGCGACCAAGGGCGTCGAGTCGGTCAGCGTTCCGGCGGGATCGTTCCACGCCAAGCACGTTGTCTTCGCCGGCATGGGCGGCACCAGCGAGTGGTGGCTCGCCGACAAGGTCCCGGGCGGCACCGTCAAGCAGCTGCAGAAGAACCCCAAGTCGGACGAAGACCGCTTCGAGATGGAGCTGCAGGCTTACGGCTCGGACGCGAAGAGCGAGCTCGGCTCGAAGTAGTGTGATCGACCGGGGACATGTACCTTTGGTACGTGTCCCCCTTCCATATGAAGACTGAAGCCTCGGCGCGGGAGTTCGCGCGCGCAAAGTCGCTCTTTCCCGGCGGTGTGAGCTCTCCGGTCCGCGCCTTCAAGGGCGTGGGCGGCGACCCACTCTTCATCGCCCGCGGCGAGAAGGCGCGGCTGATCGACGAGGACGGCAACTCGTACATCGACTACGTGCTTTCGTGGGGGCCGCTCCTGGCGGGACACGCGCATCCGCGCATCGTGCAGGCCATCACCGAGGCGGCGCAGCTGGGGACCAGCTTCGGCGCGCCCACCGCGCGCGAGAGCGTACTGGGCGAGAAGGTGCGGCAGCTGGTGCCGTCGATGCAGCGGATGCGGTTCGTTTCCAGCGGCACCGAGGCCACTTCCCATGCGCTGCGGGTGGCGCGTGGTTTCACCGGGCGGGAGCGGGTGGTCAAGTTCGAGGGCTGCTACCATGGCGCGACCGATCCGCTGCTAGTGCGGGCCGGATCGGGAGTCGAGACGCTCGGGCTGCCCGATTCGCCGGGCGTGCCCGAGGCGCTGGCCGCGCTGACCACGGTGCTGCCGTACAACGACGCTTCCGCGGTGCGCGATTTCTTCCGCGGCCCGCCCGGCCGCGAGACGGCCTGCGCCATCGTCGAGCCGGTGGTGGGCAACATGGGCGTGCTGGTCCCGCGGCACGGTTTTCTCGAGACGCTGCGCGCCGAAACGCGGCGGGCCGGGGCGCTCCTGATCTTCGACGAAGTGATGACGGGGTTTCGCGTCGATCGCGGCGGCGCGCAGGTACGCTCCGGCATCGAGCCGGACCTGACCTGTCTCGGCAAG
>VBLM01000007.1 GCA_005879095.1 Deltaproteobacteria bacterium | reverse complement strand
GTACGGGTCTTCTTGCGATCGCTCTTTCTTCAGGCTTCGTGGAACCCGCGCGGGATGCAGAACGTCGGGTTCGCCGACGCGATCGGCCCGGCGCTGACCGAGCTCTACCCGGAGCCAGCCGAGCGGGCCAAAGCAGTCGCGCGGCACCTCGAATTCTTCAATTGTCATCCGTACATGGCGGCGGCGATCCTCGGCGGCGCCGTCCGGCTCGAAGAGCGGGTGGCGAGCGGGGAGCTTCCGGCGCAGACCGTGGCTGGCGCTGCGGCCGACCTCGGCGCTGGCAGCGGCGGTGACCGAGCCGTTTCTCGGTCTCGGCTGCGTGCTGGTCTTCCTCGGGCTGTACAACTCGGTGCACGTCGCGGCGCGGGTCTGGCTCTTCGCGATGGGGTACCTGCGCGGTGAGGGTGTGGTCGACGTCGTCGGCCGCGCACATTTCGCCAGCGGCACGCCGCTGCTCAAGGCCTGCGGCGCGGTGCTGGCCGGCGCGCTGGCGGCGCGATCGGTGCTGGCGGCCGGATTGCCGGGGCGGCCGTTTCACGCCCTGCTGGTCGCATCGACCATCGTCGGAGCGGCCGCGCTGCTGCCGCGCCTCGGCGTGACGCGGGCGGTCTACGTGGCATTGATTCTCGGCCTTGCGCTCGGAGCGCGCTTCTTCTAGCACTGGATCAAGGGGCATGGCGGACGATACGGTCGACAAGGACTGCACGGTGCGCAACAAGATGGGCCTGCACGCGCGACGTGACCCTCGAAAAGGACGGTCAGAACGTCAACGGCAAGAGCATCATGGGCGTCTTGATGCTGGCCGCCGCCAAGGGAACGACTGTCCACGTGCATGCCGAGGGTGATGACGCACAGAAGTGCGCCGACGCCATCGGCGAGCTCTTCGAGAAGGGCTTCAACGAAGAGATTTAGTGGGTGGGCGGGATGATCGTCGTCTCGTCCCGGTGCACGTCCGGGGTCGAGATATTCGTCGTCTCCTTGGGATGGCCGTTCATCGAGCGCCGCCAGATACGGAACTCGTCGGAGAGCGGGACGCCCGACTCGCGGCTGGCGGCGGCGAGCGCGCCGAGCAGCGATCCGCACAGGGCGAGGAGCGCGCCCGCGGTGGCGAAGATGGCCACCAGGCCGCCGTTGCCGGTGGTTTCGATCAGCGCCACGGTCTGCCCGCGGGTGCCGCGGTGGGTCGCCGTGTTTCCGGCCGGCGTGCGGGTGAAGGCGGCCGCGCCGGAGGCCCAGAGGGCGATCAGGCCGGCCAGCAGCATCGACATGCCCCAGGCCACGCCGCCGTGGGCGAGACTTTCGCTGCGGCGGCGGTCGCCGGCGAGCCGCACCACGAGGAAGGAGCCGACGAACGAGGCCAGGATCGCGCAACAGCCGCCCCAGATGGGCGCGCCCGCGTTCGACGCTGCGGGGCGGACCGCGAACGGGTCGATGACCGAGAGGCCGATCGCCATGCCGATCATCGAGAGCAACAGCAGTACGCCCCAGCCCATCAGCGAGCCGCCGACCAGCGCGCTCCAGTCGAGCCGCAAGGGCCGCGAGAGTCGCGAGTCGGCGGCGCTGTGCCCGTAATTTCGATCATAAGTCGCCATTTGCGTCCTCCTCGGGGTTACCTGAGGGTGCGATCCGCTCAGCGCGAAGGACAAGGCACGTCCTTGCGGTGGACCGCTACGACTCTTGCTTACGGAGCAGGCGGCGGATGTTTCCGCCGTGGCGGAGGAGGATCACGGCGGAGACGGCGGCGAGGCCATAGAGCGCGGGCCGTTCGGCGGTGAAGGCGGCCACCGCCAGCGACACGGCCACGCCGGCGAGCGAGCCGACGCTGGAGATTTTGAGAATTTTGTACAAAACGACCCAGGTCACGCCCCCTGCCACCGCCGCCCAAGGCGCGAGGGCGAGCGAAACGCCGAGGCCGGTGGCGACTCCCTTGCCGCCGCGGAAGCGGAGCCAGACCGGGAAACAGTGGCCGAGGACGGCGGCGATCGCGCAGGCGGGAGCGAATTCGCGGGGAGCCAGCAGGACTGGCGCGAGGCCTTTGACCGCGTCGAGGGCGAGCGTGGCGATCGCTGCCGATCGGCCTGCGGCCCGCGCTACGTTGGTGGCGCCGATGTTGCCGGACCCGACGGTGCGGACGTCCTTGCCGGTCGCGGCCCGGGCGATGATCAGGCCGAAGGGGATTGATCCGCAGAGATAGGCGACGGCGATCCAGATCATGGCCGCAGGACCAGGAACGCCCAGTTCGCGGCCAGCGCGCACGCCGCCGTCCACCGAATTGCGCGCGTCGGGTGGACGGAGAGCGCGTACGAGCGGACTGGAAGCGAGCGCGGCTGCGACCTGCCCGCGCACGAGGTGGTGAAAGGCGTGCGTACACCCACAGGTAAGGCAAGGTAGGCCGGTCGCGGCGCGGAACGGACAGAAGAGGAACGGCGCATCGAGCGGAACGACGGACGCCGCCGCAAGCAGCGCCGCCGCGACCGCGGCGAGTCCGAGCGCGTGCAGGGACGGGGGGCCCGCCCGTGAAAAAAAAATTATCTTTTATTCATTCGTCACGAGTGCTGACCCATGACGTTGCGGAAGACCATCGCCATCGCGGCCGCGGCGACGCAGATCAGGCAGCAGATCGCCACGTACGGCGTGAGCACGGTCGCCGTCGCGCCGCCGGTCGAGATGCGGTGGGTCTCCTTGAGCCCGATCCCGGTCAGCACCACCAGCCAGACCACGCCGACGATCGATCCGCAGGCCGGCACCGCCAGGAGCACCAGCGGCGCGCAGGCGTATGCGCAGGCAGCGAACGTGGCCGGAAAGCCGCGCTTCGACTGTCCCAACAGGAGCGCGAAGGCGTGCGTCACCGCCGCGTTGAGGTAGATGAAGATGTAGCTGAACAACGGCGTGAGCAGCGAGAGCCCGATCACCACCGGCCACGAGTTCGCCGCGGCTTGCGTGTCGATCATCTTCTTCATCATCGAGGACAGATCGGGATTGTCGGAGATCGAGCCGAGCAGCCGCCGCATCTGCTCGCGCTGGCCGGAGAGCATCGCCCGCTCGAGGATCTGCCCGACCGCCCAGAAGACGGAGGTGGTGAGCACCGCGAACCTGAGGTGGTCGGAGCTGCGCTCGATCCGTGCGGAAGCGAACAGCTTGCCCGGCTCGAGCAGCGCCATCTGCATCGTCTGGTTCCAGGCGCGCAGTGTGCCCAACTCGGCGCGCCGCTCCCACGGCGTCCCCTCGCCGGGCCCGGCCTCGCCGGGGCCCGAAGGCGCGGCCGCCTGCTCGGGCACCACCAGCGGCTTGCCACATGCCGGACATTCCTGGCGTCCCGAGCGGTCGGTGCTGAAGGTGTTTCTGCAGCTCGGACAGCGGGCGAGCATGGCGCTTTCTAACACGTCCGCTGTCCGACAGGCCCTGCGGAAGCCACGCTTCCGTGCGGTCAGGACGATGCCTACCTCTCCCTCGTGCCGGGACGTCCCGGCGCTTCAAGCGACGCCCCCTTGAAGGCGCCGCGAAACCCCTCGAGGAGGATTACAGATGAAGGTCACGTTCCCAATCGCGCTTGCTGCGGCGCTGGTCTTCGGCTGCAGCAGCAGCAGCAAGAACACGCGCACGGCCTCGACTGACACGGGCACGACGCAGTCTGGCTCGATCTCAGGCACGCAGGGTACGGCGGGCGGCGCCAACGGCACGCAGGCAACGGCCAGCGCCGGCACCACCGCGCAGAGCAATACGTCGGCGGCGAACAACCCGGTTCCTGCCGATACCAACGCGCAGGGCTCAGTCAGCAACCAGCCTTCGAGCAGCTCGACGACCGCCTCCGGCAACATCGGCACCAGCGGTTCGACCGCCAGCACCGATACCGGCACGCAGGGCAGCGTGAGCGGCAGCACCAGCGGCCAGCAGGGCAGCGTAAGCGGAACCACCAGCGGCCAGCAGGGCAGCGTGAGCGGCAGCACCAGCGGCACGCAGGGCAGCGTGAGCGGCTCGACCAACATGCCGAGCAGCGGCTCGACCTACGGGAGCAACGCGCCGACCACCAGTGGCAGCGTCTCGGGCTCGGCTTCGTCTGACAACGCCAGCCTGCGGACGGTGACGGGCTCGGTGGCCAAGGTCGACCAGAACAGCATCACCCTCGACCAGTCGGCCGGCGGCGTGACGCTGACCGTCGACTCGCAGACCCAGGTGATCCGCCGCGGCCAGCCGATCGCGGCCGGCATCTCGGCGATCCACGAGGGCCAGCAAGTGCGCGCCAGTTTCGATCCGGCGTCGAACCGCGCCGACAAGATCGAGGTCATGGGCAAGCCGATGAAGCACAAGAAGGGCATGGACAAGACCAACCCGAACCCCTCGGGTGACACGACCAACGCGAATCCTGGCAAGTAAACAGTCGGGGTCGCGGTCCGCCGCTCCGGGAGCGGACAGCGTTTGAACGGGGCGCCGGGCCACACGCGGGCCCGGCGCTCCGCGCTTCGGGCCCTGCGCGTGCTCGTGCTCCTGCTCGATTTCGGGCTCGACATCGTGCACGGGCACGTGGTCGGATTCGTGGGTGTTCGAGATCCTGTTCGGTGTTCTGCTGATCGGGGCGACGCTCATCGCGTCGCGATTCTCGGAGTCAGCGGATTTATTGCGTTTTCCGGTCGCGTGGGCCGGCGTGCTCATCGCCTTGGATGGATTCGCGCGCTGGCGGCGCGGGAGGTCGCCGCTGGCGACGCCGGGCGACTGGATCGCCTGCTGTGCGGCAAGCGTGCTCTTCTGGGACATCTTCGAGCTGGTCGATCTGAGGCTGAAAAACTGGTGGTACACGGGCGTCTCGCCGAACGCGTTGGCGGGGGCGTTCTTTGGCGCGGTTTCGTTTGCGACCGTGCTGCCCGCCGTTCGCCTCGGCCTGGCCATCCTTGGCGAGCCCGGCGCAATGCAGACTCGGCGGGTGCGGCCGGTGACGCTCGCTGCGATCGGGTTCGGCATGCTGGCGCTGGCTTTGGCCTTTCCGCGCTATGCGTTTCCGCTGGCGTGGCTCTTTCTCTGGCCGCTGTGCGAGGCGGCGGCGGCGCTGCTCGAGCCGCGAACGTTGGCGACGCCGCTCGAGGCGCGCGTCTTCTGGCGCATCGCCGTACTCGGCATTCCGCTCGGCCTGCTCTGGGAATCGCTCAACTGGCAGTGTGAGCGCGGGTGGGTCTATACCGTCCCGTTCTTCGAGCGTCCCAAGCTGTTCGAGATGCCGCTGCCCGGTTACGTCGGGTATCTGCCGTTCCTGCTCGAAGCCGCCGCGGCGTTGGCGCTGCTCGAGCGGCTGCGGCCGTCGCTGCGCGGTTTCAGGGGC
>VBLM01000698.1 GCA_005879095.1 Deltaproteobacteria bacterium | reverse complement strand
GCGGGGTGAACAGGCCGGCGTCGGGGATGCTGGTCTCGACGGCGACGCAGTTGCCTGCAAGTGCTCCGGTTTCCACGCATTGTTCCATTGAGCCGCACACGACGTCGGTGCACGCGTCGTCCACGGCTGGCGCGGTGAAGGTCGCCGTCACCGAGTGGTCGGCGTTGACCTTGATGTCCCGGACGGCCACGCCGCTCTCGCTGCCGTCGTAGTAGTTCGTCGCGACATACCGGTTGGTCTCGGTGAGCGGCTGGGCCGACGGCATCGAGGAGATGGCGCCGCCCTCGAACAGGACCGCGTCGTCGGTGACCGACCCGCCCCCGCTGTGCGAGCGGATGGCGTCGGCCGCGCCCTGGCTGACCAGCGCGAAGCTGCCGTCCGACTCGAGGTTACGGACGAACGGGTGGTACGGGTCGCAGTCGAGGCAGAAGAGCATCCGCCCCGGCCACTCGCCGGTGGCGGCCTTGGGCCCTTTGCTCCAGTCGACGTGGTAGAGGGCGAGACCCCAGGTCGGCCCCCCGCGCGAGTCGCGCACGCCGGTGTCGACGCCCTGAGCGGGGCCGCGGACTTCGGCGAGGAAGTACTCGTGGCGGCTCTGGCCCATCATCCCGAGCTTGACCGAGATGCCGCCCGCTCCCGCCGGAAGCAGCGTCAGCGTCTGCGTGCCGCTCAGAACCTCATGGGTTTGCCACCCGAGCGCGCGGCGGCTCTCGGCGTCCGGCAGCGGCACGTTTTCGCTCTCGTCGTAGTCGCCCATCAGCGAGAAGTGCAGTCCCTCCCAGACGGGCCACTTGTCGCCCCCGGACGGGTGCACGTACGAGAGGTCGGCGAGCCCGAGCAGATGGCCGAACTCGCGGAGGATGGCGTACTCGAGGTGCTGGCTGCCGTCGGCGAGAAAGCTCGCGCCGCCGATGGCGACGTACGGGATCTTCACGCCGTCGAGGACCAAGGCGCCTCCGGTTCCGCCGGCGAGATTCGACCCGCTGTTGACGTACTGGATGGGGACGGCGAGGCCCGAGCCCGGGATGTTGACGACGATCATCGCGCCGTCGATCACGCCGTCCGGCGATCCGCTCGCGCCGTTTGCGTCGAACTTGCTGAAATCGACCTTGCCCTCGTCGTGGGCGCGGCGGAAGACGTCGCGGACGAAGTCCATGTCCTGCGCCAGCGCCGTCGGGCTGCCTTTCGCCAGGGAGCAGCCCGAGCCGCGCAGGATCGCGGGGCCGCCGGCGTACTCGACCAGCGGCGCGACCGTGACCGCCGGGTGATAGCGATTGCTCGAGGCGATCTCGTAGTAGCGCTGGAACGACAGCTCGCCGGCGGCGCTGGTCTCGAAGAACTTGTGCAGGCGGTCCAGGTCGACCGGCTGGTACGTCCCGAAGTCGACCTGCACCGGGATCAGGACGACGCTGCTGTGGCCGGTGCGCGGCGCCTTGTTCTGCGGGACGTCGAACGCGTCGGCGTAGAGATCGGTGAAGTCCGCCCGAGCCGCGAAAGCCGAGCACACGAGTACTGCTGCGAGGAGCTTGCAAGAGCGCATGACCGGACCCCGAAGCCACAGTCATGGCGCACTGCGGCACTTACACGCTACGCCGATGTATGCAGGGGTGCGTCGGTCGATTGACCGAGTCCGCGCGCCATCATCAGGGCTCCGTCGCGTCCGTCCTCTTCGGAGCCTCCGGGTGGAGCAGGCCCTGAGGGATCTCGAGATATGCGAGCGCGTCGGCCGCCGCGTTTTCGAGCGTCGGGACGATATGGAGTCGGCCCACTTCCTCCTGAACACCCGCTTTTTTCAACACCGAGGCGGGCTGGGGCCGAAGGCCGGCAATGATGCAGAACACTCCCTGCTGGCGCAACCGCGCGAGCGCGCTCTCCAGCGCGACCAGACCGGTGACGTCCATGGCCGGGACTGCGCCGAGGTAAAGGATCAGGACCTTGGGTCGCGACCCGATGGCCTTGAGAGTATCCATCGCCGATTCCGCTGCGCCGAAGAAGAGGGGCCCGTTGACCTCGTAAAGCATCACCTCGCGCGGCAGCTGCAATTTGAGGTGAGGGTGCTCCTCATCGACGAGTTGCACCGAGGCCACCTCCGCCATTCGCCGCATGAAGAGGAAGGCAGCGAGGACCATGCCCGCGGTGACCGCCACCACCATGTCGAAGACGACGGTCAGGCCGTAGCAGGCGAGAAGCACTGCCACGTCGCTCTTGGGCGCGACGCGGAGCATGTGCGCGAAGTGCCTCGCCTCGGACATGTTCCAGGCCACCATCACCAGCAGCGCGGCGAGCGCGGCCATGGGCAGGAAGGAGATGAGCGGAGCGAGGAGGAGCACTGCCAGCAGAACGACCGCGGCATGGACGATGGTGGCGATGGGCGACCGGCTGCCATAGCGGATCCCCGTCGCGGTGCGCGCGATCGCCCCGGTGCAGGCGATGCCGCCGAACAGGGGGCAGAGGAGATTACCCACGCCCAGGGCCATCAGCTCACTGTCGGGATCGTGCCGGGTCCCGGCCATCGCGTCGGCCACCACGGCGGAGAGGAGCGACTCGATCGCTCCGAGCATGGCGATGGCGATGGCGGAAGGAAAGAGGGCGCGAAAGGTCGAAAGCCGGAGCGGCAATCCTGCTCCGAGGTGCCAGGGCAGGACCGGCAGGGGAGGCAGGCGGGGAATGCCGTGCACCTCGACGCCATCGACGATGGTGACGAAACGGGACCCGATGGTCGCCACCTCCAGGTGCAGCGCCCAGGCCGCCACCGCCGCCAAAGGCAACGCGATCAAGGGCGCCGGGATGCGCTTGGTCCACCGCGGCAAGAGCACCAATACCGCCAGAGTCAAGAGGCCGATGAAGAGCTCGGATCCGCGCGCCGAGTTGCGCGCCTGCAGATACGACCACACCCGTTCGAGGAAATGATCGGGCGTGCGCGCAGGAGTGAGACCCAGCAAGTCCTTGAGCTGCAGCACGCCGATCACGGTGCCGATGCCTGCGGTAAACCCGGTCGTCACCGGATGGGGGATGAACTGAATGAGCCGGCCCAGCCGGAAGAGACCCATGGTCAGCAGCAGGACTCCCGCCATCCCTCCCGCCAGCAGCAGTCCCGCTAGTCCCTGCCGGACCAGGATGGGCGCGAGAATGACGATGAACGCCGCCGTCGGCCCGGTCACCTGGAACCGGGACCCGCCGAGGAGGGGGCAGGCGATGCCCGCGACGATGGCGGTGTAGAGCCCATGCTGCGGCGGGACGCCGACGGCGATGGCCAAGGCCATCGAGAGCGGCAACGCGACGATGCCCACCACCAGGCCTGCCAGCGCGTCGTGACGGAAATCGGCGGCCGAATAGCCTTCGGCGAAAACGGCCCGGAGCGCGGATCCGGGAAGCTGACGGAGCGGGAGTGTCTGCGAATGCGTGTAGCGCGTGCGTCCCATCTTCCGACTCGATCGTAGCACGGACCGAGAGGTCAGGCGGCCGATTCCCGCCACAGTTGGGCGGCCTCTTTGGCGAGGCGGAAGACGAGCGGGCCGAGGACGAGCCCGCCCGGACCGAGGCCGAGCGCGCCGCCGAACATCGAGAGCAGGATGAGTCCGCCGTCGAGCTTGAAGCGGCCGAGCTTGGCGAGCATCGGGCCGATGACGACCTCGATCACGGCGATCACGCCGCCGCCGACGGCGAGGAGGATCACGCCCTTCACGGTCGCGCCGGTGATGAAGAGGCCGATGGCGACCGGGATCCAGACCAGCGGCGCGCCGACGACGGGGAGGATGGCGAAGAGCGCGCAGATGAATCCGAGCACCAGCGGCCGCGGCACGCTCAGAGCCGCAAACGTGATGGTGCAGAGGAGGCCCTGGATCAGGCAGGTCAAGCCGATCGAGGTGAAGAGGCCGCGACCGGTCTCGGTGAAGGCGTCGCCGAGCCGGTCGAAGTGATCGGCGCGCAGCGGCGCGTGCTTCTGCAGCCAGGCGTAGAGCTTTTCGCCGCCGGTCAGGAGACCGACGGTGCCGAGCGCGAGGAAGAAGAGGAACAGCACGGTGCCGATGCCGAGCAGCGCCGCGTACTTGCCGAATTCGGGATGCTCCTGATTCATTTTCTTCAGCGCGCCGAGGTCCGCGGGCGCCTCGCCGGGCGTGACCAGCGCTTCGAAAGCGGCTTGCGGGCTGTCCGCCCTTTCAAGTGAAGACGCGAGGCCCGCCGCGCCCTGGGCGAGAAACGCGTAGAGCAGGCCGAGGATGGCGATCAACGCGACGATCAATACCGCCGTCATCGCGCCCGCCGCGACTCCGCCGCCGCCCAGCTTGCGATGGATCGGCTGCGCGAGCGTCGCCGTCCAGGCCGCCAGCACCAGCGGCACCGCAATCGGCTTCATCGCAATGAACACGGCGATGCAGAGGAGAACCGCGACGACGCCAGCCCACCGCTGATAGAGCGCATTCCGGTCCATTCGGAGCAAGGTGGGTACGACAAGGTAAGGCTTCAAGCGCGGTGAGATTTTGCTTCTAAGCCTCTACGCGTAGGACTCGATCGGAGGGCAGGAGCACATGAGGTTCTTGTCGCCGTAGACGTGGTTGAGCCGGCCGACGGCGGGCCAGAACTTGTGCGCGCGGACCCACGGCATCGGGTAGGCCGCGTGGTGGCGCGAGTACGGCCGGTCCCATACGTCCGCCGTCAGCACTTCCGCGGTGTGCGGCGCGCCCTTGAGC
>VBLM01000699.1 GCA_005879095.1 Deltaproteobacteria bacterium | reverse complement strand
CGGGCAGGAAGTTGGTCAGCGTGATGTTCGCCGAGCGCTTCACGCCGTGCGCCGGGTCGCGGACGTTGTCGAACGCGTCGCTGATCTGGCCGCGCGCCTTCTCGGTCGTGACCACGCTGGCGAGCGCGTCGAAGTCGAAGGTGGCGCTGCCCTTGTTTTCGACGCGGACGGCGGCGCCGGCGTCGGTCACGTCGGCGGCGGCCGGGCCGGTGTGCGTCAAGGAGCCGCTCGCGACCTTGACGAAGTCGCCGGTGCTCTTGATGTCGAGCTCGAAGTCGTACGTCACCGACCCGTCGGCGTTGGTGGTCGCGGTGACGGTCAGCTTGCGGTCGATGCCGCCCTTGACGTTCTCCCATGTCTTGCTGCCGCCGCTGGAGAGCTTGGGGTTGTCCTCGATCAGATCGCCGATGTGGCGCACCAGCTTGAAAAAGTGCCGGTTGACGCGGCCGATGACCTCGCCGGTCCGCTCGAACAGGTGCGGATGGCAAGTCGTCGCGTCCACGAGCTCGGCGCCGGGGTTGGCGGAATCGGCCTGCATCGCGGGCGCGGCGGTGTCGGCATCATTCTGCGCGATGGCGACCTTGTCGAACGTCAGCGCGTTGGCGCGGTAGTCGTCGGTGGTCAGGCCACCGCCGCAGGCGGTGATCGCTCCGGCGAGCACGAAAGGGAACCAGCGGATCGTCTTCATTTTGAGAAGCCTCCTCGATCGGTCTGCAGGCAAGACCCGCCGCCAAAGATGCCGGTTAAAGATGTGGTAGCAGAGACCACATGACGTTCGGGATCGGACCGTTGGCGGCGGCTTTTCGCGATCGGAGCGACGACCCCGTCCGCGCCCTCGATCGGGCGTTGAATGCCGCCGACAAGGGCAAGGACGACAAGGCGATCCTCTGGCGCGTGCCGGCGGCGCGGGCCGAGGCCGAGGCGGCTGGCGAGAGATTTCGGCGGGGAGCGCCCTTGTCGCCTCTCGACGGCGTGCCGGTGGTGGTCAAGGACTGCATGGACGTCAAAGGACTGCCCTCGACCAACGGGACGAAGTTCCTGCTCGATCCGATGCCGTCGGACGCGCCGCTCGTCGCCCGATTGCGGGCGGCGGGCGCGGTGATTTTCGCGAAAGCGAACATGCACGAGTTCGGTATCCAGCCGACGGGCGTGAACCCGTGGCACGGAACGCCGGTGAATCCGTGGGATCGGGGGCGGATTCCGGGCGGATCGTCGTCGGGAAGCGCGGTCGCGGTGGCGAGCGGAATCGCGCCGGTCGCGCTCGGCAGCGACGCAGGCGGCAGCATCCGCGTGCCAGCCACCATCAACGGTCTGGTCGGACTCAAGCCGACGTTCGGCGCGGTGCCGCAGGAGGGCGTGGCGGGGCTGACGCTCGATCTCGATCACTCCGGCCCGCTGGCCTGGACGGTCGAGGACGCGACGCAAGTGTTCGAAGTCATCGCGGCGCGCTCGGTCGATCGATCGGCCCAGGTCCGCACCGTTGCACTTCTGGAAGACTTCTTCGAGGACGGCGAGCCGGCCGCGATGGATCGCGTGCGGGCGGCCGCGCGCGAGGTATTTCCCTCGGCAGAACCGGTGAAGACGCCGCTCTGCGCGTGGGCAACCGCGGTCGAGTTCGTCATCGTCGGCACCGACGCGCAGAAGACGACCGCGCCGCACCTGCGCGATCACGCGCGCGAGATCGCGCCGGACACGAGGATGATCCTGCAGCTCGGCGCGGGGCTGCGTGCTTCCGATCGCGAGAAAGCCGACAAGGTCCGCACCGGAATGCGTCGCGAGCTCGACGCGCTGCTGGAGAAATACGACGTGCTCCTCGGGCCGGCCATCGGCTGCTTCGCGCCGGAGCTGAATCCGGGGGCTGAAAAATACGGCGAGCTCGACACGGCGAAGATCGCGCAGCTCGCGGCGGTTACGTTCGTGACCAACCTGACGGGCCACCCGTGCTGCGTCGTCCCCTGCGTGCGCGACGGCCTGCCGATGGGCATGCAGATCATCGGCCGCCACGGCGACGAAGCCCGCGTGCTCGCCGCCGCGCGCAGAGTCGAATCCGTTTTCGGTCCGCGAAAGCCGCCGCGATGGCACGGCTGAGAGGCGTCATCTTCGATCTCGACGGCACGCTCGCCGACACGCGCGCCGACCTCGCCGACAGCGTCAACGCGATGCTGCGCCGGCTCGGCCTGCCGGAGCGCGAAGACCGGATCGTGTGGGGCTTCATCGGCGAAGGGGCGGAGCGGCTGATCCGGCGATCACTCGGCCCGCAGCATGAAGAGCGCTATCCCGAAGCCGCCCCGATCTGGCGGGAGGAGTATGCCCGCAGATTGCTCGACAAGACGCGCGTGTACGACGGAATCGCCGAGGTGCTGCGCGGACCTCCCGATCTGCGCGCGGTGCTCACCAACAAACCGGGCGGATTCGCGCGGCAGATCCTGCAGGGCCTCGGGATCGACGGCGCTTTCCGGGCAGTGCTTGGCGGCGACGAAGGTCCGCGCAAGCCCTCGCCGGACGGCTTGTTGTCGCTCTGCCAGCGGCTCGGCGTGCGGCCGGACGAGGCGTTGATGGTCGGGGACAGCTCCGTCGACATCGCCACCTCCCGCGCCGCCGGCCTCGAGATATGCGCCGTCCTCTGGGGCCTCGGCGAAGCTGCATCGCTGGCCTCCGCCGATTACATCTGTCATACGCCGCGCGACCTCTTGACTCTTTTGCAGTCCCGCGCGAGTTAGCAGCCGACCGAAAGGAGTCTCAAGGTGGCCGAGACCGTCCGCATCACCGCAGGCAACCAGGAGCTCGACCTGCCGGTCACCGTCGGCAGCGAAGGCGAGCGGGGCATCGACATTTCCAACCTGCGGGCCAAGACCGGCATTGTCACGCTCGACCCGGCCTTCATGAACACCGCCTCGACGGCGAGCGCGATCACCTTCCTCGACGGCGAAAAGGGCATCCTGCGTTACCGCGGCATCCCCATCGAGGAGCTGGGCGAGAAGAGCACCTTCATCGAGACGGCGTACCTGCTCATCTATGGGCATCTGCCGACGCGGGACGAGGCGCAGAAGTGGGACCATCTGCTCACGCGCCACTCGATGATCCACGAGGACATGCGGCGGTTCTTCGACGGGTACCCGATGACGGCGCACCCGATGGCGATCCTGTCGGCGATGGTGACGTCGCTGTCGTCGTTCTATCCGTACGCGCTGAACGCGAAAGCCGACGAGTACCGTGACATCACCATCGTGCGCTTGATCGCCAAGCTCGCGACCATCGCCGCCTTCTCGTACAAGAAGAACATCGGGCACCCGTTCGTCTACCCGCGCAACAACCTCGATTACTGCGCGAACTTCCTCCACATGATGTTCTCGGTGCCCGCGGAGGAGTACAGGCCCGATCCCGTCGCGGTCAGGGCCTTGAATTTGTTGCTCATTTTGCATGCCGATCACGAGCAGAACTGCTCGACCAGCACGGTGCGCATCGTCGGAAGCGCGCAGACCAACCTCTTCGCCAGCATCTCGGCCGGCATCTGCGCGCTCTGGGGACCGCTGCACGGCGGTGCCAACCAGGAAGTGGTCGAGATGCTCGTCGACATCCAGAAGAAAGGCCTCACCGCGCAGGAATTCATCAACCAGGTCAAGGACAAGAAGACCGGCATCCGGCTGATGGGGTTCGGGCACCGCGTGTACAAGAACTTCGACCCGCGGGCGAAGATCATCAAGAAGGCGTGCGACGAGGTGCTGCGGCAGATGGGCATCCGCGACCCGATGCTCGACCTCGCGAAGGAACTCGAAGAGGCGGCTTTGTCGGACCCGTACTTCGTCGAGCGGAAGCTGTATCCGAACGTCGATATCTACAAGGCGCTCGGCATTCCGACCGGGATGTTCACGGTGATGTTTGCGCTCGGGAGGTTGCCGGGGTGGATCGCGCACTGGAAGGAGATGATTGAGGATCCTTCGACGAAGATCGGGAGGCCGCGGCAGATCTACACCGGGCCGCGGGAGAATCACTACGTGCCGATCGAGAAGCGGTAATTCAGGAGAAGGAGAAGGAGAAGGAAAACGAAAAAGAGAAGGAGAAGGGAGCAGGCTCGCGCCAGCCCCTTCGGGGCTGTCACTCCGCCTGCATAGGAAAAAGAGCAAAGCTCGCTCCGCTCGCGCTTTTCGGTGTGGTCCGTCGTCTGTTCGGCATCGTTTCGGCCTCCCGCCTTCGGCTGTCTTTGAGGAGGCCGAAACGATGCCGAACGAGACGACTTTCTTACTTCACGAAAAACTGATTGCGTGGCAGGTCGCGTGCGACCTGCTGCGCGTGGTTCGAGACGCTCGGATTGCCGATCCTGCGTTACGCGATCAAGCGATGCGCGCTGCGCAAAGCGCGTGTCTCAACATCGCGGAAGCGAATGGGCGCGTTGCGCCGGCGGACCGGCGCCGTGTGTTCGCGATCGCTCGCGGTGAAGCCACCGAAGCGGCGGCTGCGGTTCAAGTCGCGGCGATGGCGGGAAAATGCTCTGAACGCGCAGCTGACGAGGCGCGCCGACTTGGCGGTCGCGCCGTGGCACTTCTTTCGGGTCTCGTCCGCTGACACTCGTTTTCCGCTGCAGCCGCAGTGACGGGCCGAAGGCCCGGCGCGAGGCTGCTCCTTCTCCTTTTCCTTCTCCTTTTCCTTCTCCTTTTCCTTCTCCTTTTCCTTCTCCTTTTCATCTCCGCTTGCGGCGCATGAAGAATGCCAGCAGCGGAAGAAGGAGCAGCGCCGAAGTCCCGACGCCAGTGCCGTTGCAACCGCCGGCAGCCGGAGCGGCGACGGCGGGCGGAGATGCAGACGCAGGCACCGGATCCGGCTGCGCGGGAACTGGCACTGGAGTCGGGGTGGGCGTCGTATCCGGCGGCGCGATGTTGACCGGTGGAGTCAACACCTTCGCAGCCACTCGGCCCATCACGTCCTGGCCGGCGATGCTGGGATGGATTCCGTCCTCGCCGAAACCAGCGCCGAAGTGGTCGATGTCGCCGGGCGCGGCCAAGGCTGGCTCGAAATCGATGATGCCATCGATGCGCGCGGTGTGGCGGAGGAAGTCATTGACGGCGTGGCGCCGCGACACCACGGTCGCGTACACGCCGTTCGTGGTCCGTTCCTTGGGCAGGAGTATTCCGGCCCAGATGCGGCAGAAGGGCCGCAGTTGATCGAAGAGGGTCGTCAGCCGGCTGTCGATCTCGGCTTCGGTCTTGGCTCCCAGATCGTTGGTGCCGATCAAGACCAGGCAGTCGGTGATGCCCTGGAGCGGAAAGACCTCGCTGCCGAGGCCGGCGATGGCGTCGTCGACGCCCTGGCCCGAGACGGCCGCGTTGGCGACCGGCAGACGCAGAAGGCCCTGCGCGACGGTCGTCCACGCCTGGCGGTAGTCGTCATGCCGCGAGACGAAGTCGCCGACGTCGCCCGAGACGTAGCCTTCGGTGATGCTGTCGCCGAGCGCGACGAAGGCGGGCGCCTGTTCGCCCTCGATGTCGATCGTGTCCAGTCCGACGGCGCGCATCGCCGTGGTGCCGCCGGAAGGCGACGAAGTCGCGGCGACGCTGCCGGCGTAGGTGTAGCTGTCGGGAAAGGCATTGATCGTGCTTGCGGCGAGCGAGCCGTCGACGTCGAAGGATACGTAGAGCTCCGCCCCGAATGCCGCTGTGAACGCGATCGGATCGCTCGTCACCCGCTGGCGGGCGGCCGCGGAGAAACCGGACGAGCCGCCGAACGTCACCGCGACCGGTGCCGAGGCGAGCGTGCCCTGCGTACCCGCGCTGGCGACTGTCGCCGAGTGGAGGGTGAGCGAACCGTCGCCTGCCCTGAAGCTCAGCC
>VBLM01000127.1 GCA_005879095.1 Deltaproteobacteria bacterium | reverse complement strand
AACCAGTCCCGCACCGAGCCGCGCGCCGTTCCCCGGCCAGCCGCAAAGGCGAGCGAGATACTCGCCACACACGACGCCGATGGCGGCGATGGCCGCGCAGTAAGTACCGAGCGCCTCGATCCAGCCGATCGCGAACGCAACCCGCCGCCCGAACGCCTCGCGGGCATACACGTACTTGCCGCCCGCTTGCGGATACCGCGTCGAGAGCTCGGCAAAGATCAAGGCACCGAGGAAGCCCACCGCTCCACCCAGGGTCCACGCAACGAAGGTGAGCCATGGCCGCCCGAGCAGTGCTGCCACGGTTCCCGGCGTGCGGAAAACAATGCGATCGACGCGATCAAGGACGCGGGCGGGGAAGGTGAATTGATCATCCGATCGGAACGAGCCGGGGATGGTCAGCTGCTGATCTCGGTCAGCGATACCGGCGTCGGATTGCCCGCGCAGCAGGCGGCCCAGATCTTCGATGCCTTCTTCACCACCAAGCCTGACGGCACCGGCATGGGCCTGCCCATCAGCCGCTCGATCATCGAATCGCACGGCGGCCGGTTGTGGGCGCAGCGCCGCGGCTCGCCTCCTGCCGTACCGGCACACAAAGGAGATACATCCATGAGCACTTCCGAGGCGGCGCTGACCTCTGCGCCGCCTCCGCTACGGCCTCATTCATGTTGTTCAGTGCTGTGCGGGTTGGCCGATTCCGACTTCCGCCATGCCTTGTTCAACTTGCCATGGCTGGTATCGCGCGGCCGGTCCTTGTCGACGGTGCTGTCCGGACTCCCGGCCTCGGCAGCGTCCATCTCGTCTTTCGTCGGCGACTGCTTGCTGGTCGCACGATTCGGGTTATCCAGGTCTGCGGGCATCCCAGTCTCGGCAGCATCGATCTGCTCGCTCCTCGTCGACTGCGACGCCTTCGAGGCTTCGTTGGAGTCGGGCGCATTGCGATCCGCACGCGCCACTGCGCTTGCGAGGGACAGCGCCAGTGCAGCGGCGAGCGAAAGGGCAAGTTTCGAGGACATTGGAAGTCTCCTTGTTCGTGTTGGTGTGGTCGTTCTCATTGCTTCAGGTTTGGAGGCGCCGGGACGCGGGACGACGCGGCGGATCCGACGGGAGACCTCGAGGCGACGACGAACGCCGCCAGCGGTGGCACGAGTGGGCGGTCACCCAGGCGGGTGCAGACTCGAAGAGCTCAAAGCATGTAGCTCAGATCGGACGCGTACGATGGGTACGCGAACCAGGGACGCCGCAATTTGGTCAGCCCGTGGTCAGAAACCCGCCCAGAGGCACGATCTTGCTTGTAGAGCCTATGGTTTTGGTTGCGGGGGCCCGCAACCGCTCGATGGGCGGACCGCGATGCGTGCACATGCAGGCCATCGCAGGAAGCATCAGCACCGCCAGCCGCGACGTATTGGACGCGGTGCTGCAGCCACCGGCTTCGTTTACCCGGTGGACTGGATGGCCGAGGCGAGGCCCGAGCAATCGGCACGCGGGAGGCGCACGGCCCGCGACGCCGCCGCGAACGCGCGCGGCACCGAAGGCTCGCGCAGGTGTCCGCGCAAGCAGCCACAGTCGGCAGAATGACAATGCTCGATCATCACCGGCGGCCGCGCGAAGGCACTTTCGAAGATCCGCGACTGGGCGACGTCGAAACGAACGCCGGCAACCCCGGGTTTCGACCAGCAGACCCAGCCCCGCCAGGGACCGAATCTGCCCAACAGGGAGAACCTCAGTTCCTCGCCCGGGGAAAGCTGCGCACCCAGACCGCAGACGCGAGCGCCCGTCGTCGAGACGTCCTGGAGTCGACAGAGAACCGGCGTCGAGAGCTTTCGTTCGACCCGGACGAAGAGGTCGGAGGGCAGGCGCGGCGCGCGGATATCACGGCAGCCGGTCGCGGCCGAAAGCGTGTCGGAGGTCGCGAACTCGAGCCACGCTCCTCGGAATCGTTCCTGTTCGGTGGTCTGGACGCAGCCGCGCAGCAGACAGTGCGGCTGGTGGGTTCCGAAGGCGATCGCGAGGACGGCTGGATCGCCGCTCCGCAGCACCGCGTTGGTGGGAAAAAAGAGCAGCGTGCGCGCCCCGACTGTGTGGAGGTGGCGCTCCATCTGCCCACCCGAGTCGAACCGATATCGGAGGAGCCGCAGGCTGCTGGGCTCTGGGAGTCGTCGTGACGGAAGCATTTCCGGTGTCAGTGCAAAGGGCCGGCCAACCGAGCGCTCGCCTTTCTCGAGGACCACGAAGGCTGGAAACGTTTAAGTTCGCGCCGACGATGATCCGGTCCGCCGCGGTGCGGTACGTACCCTTGCGGACGCCGGACGACGCGTCCGCAGCGGGGCAGCCAAGGGTCGCTCCTTCGCGCCCACGATCAGAAGCCACGCCATGATGGCGAGCTCGCGAGCATGGCAGGAAAAACGCTCTCAAAATCCTAAGGTGGCGGGCCTCGTCTACATCGCGGCATTCGCCCCGGACAAGGGAGAATCCGTCTCGAGCCTGATCAGGGATCCGCCTCCGGGTGCGCCGGTTCCGCCGATTTTGCCTCCGCAGGAAGGCTTCCTGTTTCTCGACAAGGCGAAGTTCGCCGCTTCGTTTGCAGCCGACGTCAAGGCGGACGAGGCCGCCTTCATGGCCGATTCCCAGGTCCCCTGGGGAGTACAGGCGCTCAGTGGAACGATCACCGAGCCGGCGTGGAAGGCGAAGCCGAGCTGGTATCTCGTCGCGACCGACGACAGGATGATTCCGCCTGCCGCCCAGCGGGCGATGTCCACCGCGCGCTGGGAGGCGTCTTGACCCGAACGAGAGCGCGCCGGATCGACATGCTTTCAGGGCGGGGCCAGTTGTCGAGCTCAGTCCTCAGCTCACCGCTTTCTTCACGAGCGCACCGATCTTTGCCTCGTCGGCGGCGGTCAACTTCGTCAGAGCGAAGGCGGTCGGCCACATGGCGCCTTCGTCGAGGTTCGCCTCGTCGCTGAAGCCGAACGTCGCATACCTCGTCTTGAACTTCTGCCCGCTTTGGAAGAAGCAGACCACCTTGCCGTCCTTGGCATACGCGGGCATCCCGTACCAGAGTCTCGGCGCGAGGGCTGGCGCGCTGGCTTTGACGACAGCATGGAGCCGCTTGCCCATGGCGCGATCCGGTTCCGGCATCTCGGCGATCTTCGCGAGGACGGCGCTTTCCCCGTCCGCCTTGTCCGCGGCCGCCTTCATCTCCTGGACGCGGTCCTTCATCGCGGCTCGTTCCTCGTCCGTGAATCCCTCGTGCCTCTTTTTCGCGGTGGCACTCTTGGCGGACTTCTGCGTGTCCTTCATTGGAGGTTTCCTCCCCTGCGAGTATTGATGGGAACGACCCTCATACCAGGGCGCCTGCCGCCGGGGGCAGCAGAGCATCGCGCCCGCTTGCTCGAACATCTTCTTGCCGTGGTCCGCATCGCCCTTGTGATTCCGTGGGGCTACGTCTTCACGAACTACATCAAGAGATCAGGGGATCGCTGGAAGTAGAAGAGCGAAGGCCCGGCTGGATGCCACCGGGCCTTCGAAGACTTGGAGCGGAACACCGGCTTCGAACGTTCCTCAGGTCCCGTGCTGCATTGCGTACTGCGGCTCGGCCGGCTTCGAGATCTGCCGGGCGGCGAAGGCGAACATCGTCCACGCCCATCCGCGGCAGATCAACTCGATCGCAACCAAGGTGCCGATCACCCAGAGCGCAGAAATCGGCCACGAGCTCCAGACGAACACGCCCAGACCAGCCGTCACGATTCCGCCCGCGGCCGCCCAACCCCAGTTGGGAAATCGAAGCGCGACGGCGGCGCCGACACGGAAGAGCCCACCCACCAGGAACAGCGTCGCAAGGAGCAGGGTCAGCCCGAGTGCCCCGGCGTCAGGGGCGCTCAAGATGCCGCCGAGCAGATGGAGGAAGATGCCGCGCCACTGTTTGGTCCAGAACGCGGCAACGACCTCGAAGACGCCGCCGAAGACGAGCAGCCAGCCATAGAGCAGGACGGAGGTGAGCGTGGTCAGCCACGGGACCGCGAGCGCGACCGCCCCGAGGGCCAGCAGGGCGATTCCCAAGACGAGAAACCAGCCCCACTTCGGTCGCAGTTCCTCCCACTCGCCGAGCGATGAGTGAATGGCCATGACGCTCACGCTCCCATCGCTTGCTTGGCGTGGTCCCACGCCTGGTGAAGCTTCTCGTTGTGCCGCTTCTGCTCGGCGCGGGCCTGGTCGATTCGCGCCTCCAGCCTGGCCTTCGCATCGCCGCCCGCCTTCGACAGCTTCGCCTCGAGCGCCTTGATCTTCGCTTCGCTCTCCTGCATCGCAGCCGCGAATGCCGCCTTGGCGCGGTCCTGCGTCGCGCGGATCTTGCCCTTGACGACTTCGATCCGGGCCTCGAGCCTGGCCCTGCGCTCCCTGGTTGCCTGAGCATGCTCGGCCTTCAAGCCCGCGACCTCGGCCTTGAGCGCCGCGGTATCTCTTTCGATCCGCGCGTCCACGACCTCTTCTCGCGCCCGACGCAGGACGGTCCCGCCCGCGGCCTCGATTCGCGCGTCGACCGGCGTCACCCACTCCTCCCAGACCTCCGCGACCACCGCGAACTTGCCCGCCTGCAGCGATTGCCCGACCTCGTCGAGAAAATCGTCGCCGACACCGACTTGCGCCAGGTCATACATGGCGCCTCCGATCGTTCCCGCTCCGGCCGCCAACGCGAGCCCGACCGGCCCGCCGAAGAACCCCACCAGGCTGCCTGCGAACAGACCGACCGCAGTCCCGATCGGGCCCTGGTCGGCTTCCTGTTTGACGGTGACCTGTCCGTTGCTGTCTTTCGCGACCACGGCGGTTGCGTAGATCGCGATGCTTCCTTCGGCATCCAGCTGCTTGAGAATTCGCGAGCCCTCGTAGGCCTTGCTCTCGTTCTCGAACACGGCGACAAGCATCTTGTCCATAAGCTCCTCCTTCGGGTGAGTGACGCTGCGTTGAGTAGTGCGAAGGCGCGTGGCGGCCAGGCCGGTCATCGACGCGCTCGCCGAGCGCGGCATCGAGGTCGAGCCCACGCTGCTGGCGGCGCAGCTTTCGCGCGAGGCGCTGGCCTCCAACGAGAACCGGCTGCCGCATCAGAGCATGCTGCGGCTGTGGGAGACCGCCGCGGTGGCGGCCCACGATCGCTCCTTCGGGGTCCACGTCGCCGAGGCGCTTCCCACGGGCCTCACGCAATACGTCCGCCTGATCTATGACCATTCAGATTGGCGGCTGGTGCTCGAGCCGCGCCAGGTCCGCCTGATCCGTCGTGTCGCCGCGCCCGCCCCCCAATACGACGAGTTCTCGCTGACACTCCTGCTCGTGCGCAGCCGGCAATCGAGCGGCACCCAGTGGACGCCCGAGCAGATGGCGTTCCAGCATGAGGGGTCCGCCGACAATCGCGAGCTCGCGCGCGTCTTCGCCTGTCCCATCCTCTTCGGTGCATCCGAGACCGAGATGCGGTTCGCGCCTTCCATCCTGCAATTGCCGCATAGGCGTTCGGACTCGCGCCTGCTCGCGATCCTCACTCGCTATGCCGACTCGTTGCTCAGCTCGCTGCCGAGCCGCGGCGATCTGGTTGCGTCGGCATCGTCGGCGATTGCGCGTCAGATGGCGAAGGCATTGCCCTCGCTCGCGTCCACGGCCGCCGCTGTCCATCTTCCCGAGCGGACATTCCAGCGGCGGCTCGCCGAATACGGCGCCAGCCACTCCGCCTTGGTCGGCGAGGTGCGCCGCGATCTCGCCCTCAAGTACATCGGCGATGCGGGTCTGAGCATCGGCGAGATCGGGTACCTCCTGCACTTCTCCGACTCGACCGCATTCCACCGCGCGTTCAGGCGCTGGACCGGCGAAGCGCCCACGCGCTACCGCAGACGCCTCTTCGAGCAGTCTCGTCAGCCCTGACGAGGAGCGACCCCCGGTGGAAACTCGTTCGACGTGCGCGTGGGCGCGCGAGAGGTTCCGCAGCAGGGTTGACTCTGGTAGCCGAGTTGTTGATCCAGGTGGCATCAGGAGCAGTCGTGCTCTCGATGGACTGCCGATCGAGGCGCGCCCAACGCCCACGGGGCGCGCTTCGAGAGCGACGATCTCGGCGTATCGCCGCCGGAGACGCGCGCGCGGCGCAACCCAACGCGAGCGCGAGCGCCTAGAAAAGTTCTCGCGCATGGGCGCGCGGTTCGATCACTTTATCGAATCGAAGCTGCTGCGCGCGCGCCGATCGGCGAGGAGCGCCGCGAATCGCGGCTCGGAGCGGAGCGGATCCAGCCGCGGGTCGCGGGAGAGGTATGCCCGCCAACCGGATCGATCCCGCTGCGCGCGCTCGAGATGCTGGAGCGCCTTCTCGCGGTCCCCGAGGGCGAGGTGCACCAGCGCCAGCTCGTAGCCGAGGAGGGCGCGGCCGGCCCGCTCGCGCTCGAGCTCCTCCACCGTGGCCAGCGCCCGTGCGCGATCGCCGGCCGCAGCGTAGGCGCGCGCGAGGCCGGCCACCATGACGGAGTTGTTTCCCGACCAGCGCACGGCCTCGCGCATCGCCTCCACCGCGCGATCCATCTCGCGCAGCGCCTCGCAGCCCCAGCCGACGAAATAGTGACCCGAGTGATACCGCGCGTCCAGGGCCACCACGCGCCCCGCCTGCTCGAGAGTGAGCGCGGGCTCGCGCGCCATGTGGTGATGCCAGCCGAGGTGCACGGTGAGGAGCAGGTTCATCGGATCGCAGGCCAGCGCCAGCCGGCTCTCGACCATCGACTCCTCGAAGCGGCCGGCCGCTACCAGCGTGTGCGAGTACCAGTGGTGCGCGGGCGCGTAGCTCGGGTTCAATGTCAGCGCGTGGCGGAAGCGCTCCTCGGAGCGCTCGAGCTCTACTTCGTGGTGCAGCGCCGTGTACCCGAGCGTGGTGTGCGCCTCCGCCAGCTCGGGATCGATCTCCAGCGCGCGGGCCGCAAAGCGCCGGGCTTTCGAGTGCGCGTCGTCGGGCTCGAGCACGCCGTTCTCCCAGGAGCCGAGCGTGGCGTATATGTCGGCGATCCCGGCCCAGGCGGCGGCGAAGCGCGGCTCGTTCTCGACGGCTTGCTCGAAGCAGCGCAGTGCCTGCCAGACCACCTCGCCGGGCCGCCGGTTCCAGTAGTAGCGGCCGTGCAGGTAGAGCTCGTAAGCCTCGAAGCCCACCGCACGCGCGCCCGGGTCCTCCGCCTCGGGCAGGTCGCGCTGCAGGCTCTTCGCCACGGCGCGGGCGATCTCACGCTGGACGGCGAACACGTCCACCGCCGCGCGCTCGAACGTGTCGCCCCAGCGCTGGTAGCCGCTCGCGCAGTCGACCAGGCGCGCAGAGATGCGCAGGTTCTGTCCCGACCTGCGGATGCTCCCCTCGATGAGCAGCGTGGCGGACAGGACCCGCGCGACCTCCTTCACGTCCAGCGCGGAGCCGCCGAAGCGGAACGAGGAGGTGCGCGAAACCACCTTGATGCCGGGGATGCGCGAAACGGCGTTCAGGATCTCCTCGCTGAGACCCTCGCAGAACGAGCCCTCGGTGCGTCCTTCGCTCATGTCGACGAAGGGCAGCACCGCAAGGGCTTCCACGGGCAGCGCCGCCACCACCTTGCGGGTGAAGCGATAGCCGCGCTTGGGAACGGTCTCGATGGCGTCGTCGCCGAGCTCCTGGCGGAGCTGGAAGACGAGCTTGGTGAGATTGCCCTCCTCGACGATCACATCCGGCCAAAGCGACTCGACCAGCTTGCCTCGCGCGACGATGCGCCCTGCTTCCTGCACGAGGAGGGCGAGCAGCTCCACCGCCTTGGGCACGAGCGAGACACGCTCGGCGCCGCGCAGAAGCACGCCCTAGGCGACATCCAGGCGGAAGGGCGCGAACTCGAACAGGGTCGCTGCCATAAAAAAGCAAGACGGCGGGAAGGAAGGAGCAAGGACCCACCGCCCACTCCTCGCCTACTTTCCTCCCCGCGCCATCCCGGGCGCAAGCATGAGGAGGCAAACATGATCCGGATCCTGTCGTTGGTCCTCAGCGCGGCGGCGGTGGCAGGCGTCAGCAGTCTTCCCGTAATCAATCCCGCGCAGCTCGAATGGAAGCCGAAGGACGCCCTGCCGCCCGGGGCGCACGGTGCGCTCGTGCGCGGCGATCCG
>VBLM01000126.1 GCA_005879095.1 Deltaproteobacteria bacterium | reverse complement strand
TTCCGCGCCCTCCATGGTGCTGATCGACGAGGCCTACCACCACTACGTGGACAGCCCGGACTACGAGAGCGTGGCGCCGCTGGTGAAGGATCATCCCCGGCTGATCGTCGCGAGGACGTTCTCCAAGATCTACGGGCTCGCCGGAGCCCGACTCGGCTACGCGATCGCGCAGCCGCCCGTGATCGGGAGGCTCGCCGCGCAGGCGGCGTTCGACACCGTGAACATCTTCGCCGTCGCCGCGGGCCGGGCGAGTCTCGCCGACGCCGCGTGGGCGGCCGACGGTAAACGACGCAACGCGTCAACTCGCGCTCACGTCGTGAGCGAGCTCGGCAAGCGCGGTTACAGCGTCATTCCGTCACAGGCGAACTTCATCATGTTCGAGACGCGCAAGCCGGTGAAGCCGCTGATCGCCGCGCTGAAAGAGCGCGGCGTCGAAGTCGGCCGGCTGTTTCCCGCGCTACCGACCCACCTGCGTGTCACCATCGGGAGGCCGGACGACATGGAGCGCTTTCTCTCCGCCTTCGCTGCGGTCGTCGCCTGACGAGACGGTCGTGAGCGGCGGCAGGTTGTGCTCGCGCAACGCTGCGTCGACCGCTTTCATCTCCGTCGACGCCAGCTGATCGAAGGCGGCCTGGACGTCCTGCAACTCGTGGCGCAGCGCCCCGATCCGGGCCTCCTGGTAAGCGGCCGGCTTTCCCTCGTACCGCAGCAGCGCTCCGTAGAGGTGGTCGGCGTGCTCGCGAATGCGCTCTTCGCCGGTGATCGCGCCGCCTTCCTTCGTCGTCACGATCTTCCGCCGCACTTCCTCGAGCTTGTCGCGCAGCGCCGCGAGCCGCGCCGCCAGCGGATCGCCCTTCGGCAGCCGACCGGTCCGCTCCGCGGTCGCCTTCTGCGCGGCGTCGAGCTTGTCGACGACCGTGCTCATGTCGCCGAACAGCGCCACCACCTGCATCGCGGCCTCGAAATTACGGCGGCGCTCCTCGACCGAATAGGTCGCGCGCCGATCGAGGCCGATCTCGAGCTTCGCCTCCAGCGTCTTGCCGGGCTTGAGCAGTCGCACCGTATACGTCCCCGGCAGCACCCGCGGCCCGCGCGACCCCGCGTTGGAGACCGTCGCCGCCCGCGGCACCCGCGGCGGCTTGAGCTGCATGCTCCAGGTCACGCGATTGAGCCCGCGCCGCGTGCTCGCCGGAATGGTGTCCACGGTCTTGCCGTCGGGACCGACGATCTCCAGCTCGATCGGCCCGTAGAGGTGTCGCGCGCGCTGGTAATACGTGACCACCGCGCCGCCGGGAGGGTTCTCGCCGGTGAAGGTCGCGTCGCCTTCCGACCAGCCGCCGCCCGCCGGCATGCGCTCCTGCGCGGGCCGATCGGGCAGGAACGCGACGTCCTGCGCCATGATTCCCGCGGACAGCGCGCGCAGCGGCGAGAGATCGTCGATGATCCAGATGCCCCGCCCGTGCGTCGCCAGCACCAGGTCGCCCTCGCGCGGATGCACGACCAGGTCGCGCACCGCGACGCGCGGGAAGTCGCCGCCACGGAACTCCGCCCACTGCGCGCCGCTGTCGGGCGAGATGAACAAGCCGAACTCGGTGCCGAGGAAGAGCAGGTCGCGGCGCACGGTGTCTTCCTTGATCACGTGCGCATAGCCGCGCACGGCGCTGGTCGGCAGCCGCGTCCACGTCTTGCCGAAGTCCTGCGTCCGGTACACCCACGGCGTCACGTCGCCGTACCAGTGGAAATCGAACGTCGCGTACGCGGTGGCCGGGTCGAATCGGCTCGGCTCGACCCAGGTCACCCACGGCCCCTTCGGCAAGCCCGGGACGACGACGTTCGTCCAGTGCGCGCCGCCGTCGCGCGTGACCTGTACGTTGCCGTCGTCGGTGCCGACCCAGACGGTCTTCGCGTCCAGCGGCGACTCGTTGATCACGCTGATCGTGGTGTTCGACTCGGCCGACGAGTTGTCCACCGTGATGCCGCCCGACTCCTCCTGCTTCTGCTTCTCGGGATCGTTGGTGGTCAGGTCCGGCGAGATCCGCTGCCAGGTGTCGCCGTGGTCGGTCGAGCGGAAGAGGAACTGCGCTCCGATGTACACCACGCCCTTCTGCGTCGGGCTGGCCGCGATCGGCGCGTTCCAGTTGAAGCGCAGCTTCTCCTTGTAGTCGGCCTTCGGCTGGACGTCGCGCGAGGCCATCGTGCGCCGGTCGACGCGGCCGACGAAGCCGCCCTGCGATTCGACGTAGACGGCTTCGGGGTCGCTGGTGTCCGGCACCGCCCAGAAGCCGTCGCCGCCGTAGAGGTTTTCCCAGCGCTGGTTGGAGATGCCGCGGCCGTAGGCGGTGTCACCGATCCAGGTGCTGTTGTCCTGCAGTCCGCCGTAGACGTGGTACGGGTCGGCGTTGTCCACGGCCACGTGGTAGAACTGCGAGATCGGTAAATTCTCCTGTTTCCACCAGTGGTTACCGCCGTCGAACGACTGCCACAGACCGCCGTCGTCGCCGCCGATCACGTGTTTGGGGCTCTGCGGATCGATCCAGAGATCGTGCCAGTCGCCGTGCGCGCCGCCGCCGGTCCCGGTGAAGCTGCGTCCGCCGTCCTCGCTGGCGATCAGCTGCAGATTGGTCTTGAAGAGCCGATCCGGGTTGGTCGGATCGACGACCAGCCGCGCGAAGTAGAACGGCCGCCAGACCATCGACTGGCTGCGGTCGAGCGCAGTCCAGGTCTTCCCGGCGTCGTCGGAGCGGTAGAGCGCCGAGTTTTTCGATTCGATGAACGCGTATACGCGCTTCGGCGAGGACGGCGCGATCACCACCTCGACGCGGCCCCACGGATGCGGCGGCAAGCCGTTGCCGTCGAGCGTCTTCCAGGTCTTGCCGCCGTCTGCCGTGTGCAAGAGCGCGCTGCCGCTGACGGCATTCGGACCATCGCCGCCGGACCGGAACGTCCACCCCTTGCGGCGGAAGTCCCACATCCCGGCGAAGAGAACGTCGGGATTCTTCGGGTCGATGGTGAGGCTCGAGCAGCCGGTGGAGGCGTTGTCCGAGTAGCTCAGGACGAGCTTCCAGGTCTTGCCGCCGTCGCTGGTGCGATAGACGCCGCGCTCCCGGCTGTCGCTCCACAGCTTGCCGGTGACGCAGGCGTAGACGATCTCGCCGTTCTTCGGGTGCACGGCGATGCGCGCGATGCGCTCGGACTCGGGCAGGCCCATGTGGGTCCAGGTCTCACCCGCGTCGGTGGACTTGTAGATGCCGTCGCCCACCGAGACCGAGTTGCGCGTCCAGGTTTCGCCGGTGCCGACCCAGACGGTGCGCGGATCGCGCGGGTCGATGGTGACCGCGCCGATCGACTGCACCGGCTGCTTGTCGAACACCGGCTTGAAGCGCGTGCCGCCGTCGCTGCT
>VBLM01000692.1 GCA_005879095.1 Deltaproteobacteria bacterium | reverse complement strand
AGCCGATCTTCGACGGCACCATCCGTGCGGACGTGGCTTCGGCGCATCTGCTCGCCGGCGACGCGCAGCTGGCGGCCGGCGCGAAGGACAAGGCCCGCGACCACTACCGCGCGGCGTGGGTCGATCGGCCGATCTCGCCGGCGGCCGACAGCGCGCGCCAGCGTGAACGGCAGCTCGGTCCGGGCATGGCGGTTCCGCCGGAAAAGCTGCTCAAGCGGGCCGAGGCGCTTCTCGAGGCGCACCGGAATCACGACGCGCTCGACCAGTTGTCGCGCATTCCGGTCCCCTCGCTCTGTCTCGGCGGCTGCCCGGGCGATCGGACGCCGGCCGGTTTCCTGAAAGCCGCGCTCGCCGCGGTGGGCGCGTTTCCCGACGAGCACCTGCCGACGCCAGAGGACGTGGCGCGGAATCCGGTGCAGCCGGCCGATCCGCTCGCCTGCCGCGTCAAGCTCGACCAGGCGCGCGGGCTGCGCAAGGAGCACGACTACGCGCGCGCCAGGAACGCGCTGGCGCCGGTCGTGCTGCGCTGCGCCGACCCTGACGTGCGGGCTCGCGCGCTCTTCCTGCTCGCGACGCTCGAGGGGATTGCCGGCAAGCCCGACGCGGGACCGCTGTGGGAGGCGCTCGCACACAAATACCCACAGTCGTCGCTCGCCGACGACGCGCTCTTCAACCAGTCGCTCGCGGAACGGCGCGCGGGAAATCGCGACGGCGAGCGCGCGCTCTTGCGCGACCTGATCGACAACCACCTCGACAGCGATCTGCGGACGGAGGCCATCTTCCGGTTCTTCTGGTCGTACTGGACCGAAGGCAAGGGACGGCAGGGGCTGTCGCTCCTCGATCAGCTCGCGGCCCATCCCGACCCCGACGGCGCAGAGCAGGAACGCGCCCGGTACTGGCGCGCGCGCGTGCTGCTCGAGCAGCAGCCCGACGAGAGCGAGCTGGCGCGGGCGGCGGCGCGCGAAGCCGCCCGGGCCGACCTGAGCTGGCTGGTGCGGGAGCGGCCGCTGACCTATCACGGGCTGCTCGCGCGCGGGCGGTTGACGGAAGTCGATCCGGCGCTCGCGCAGCGCATCGAGGAAGAGCAGGACAAGCTGCTGGCGACCGAGCTGCGGTCGCACCGGTCGCTGCATGCGGGCGGGCTGGCGCGCGATCCGCATCTGGCGGCGGCGGTCGAGCTTTTGAGGCTCGGTTTGAAGCTGGAGGCTTCGCGCGAGCTGAGCGCGATCGATCGCTCGCCGGCGCGCGCCGCCATCGACTCGCAGCTCGGGCAGGAGCCGCTGATGCTGCTCGCCGACCTGTACGCGCGCGCGGGCGATTTCCGCAATGCACACGCCCTGGTGCGCACCGACCTGCGTTGGCTTCTGCGGCGCCCGGCGGACGCGCTCGCGCTTCGGGCGGCGGCGCTGGCGTATCCGCTCGCGTTCCGCGACCAGATCGCGCACGTCTCCAAGTCCGCATCGATTCCGCCCGACCTGTTGCAGGCCTTGATGCGCGAGGAGAGCGCTCTGGACCCGCGCGCGCTGTCGCCGACCGGCGCGCTCGGGCTGACACAGGTGATGCCGGCGACGGCGCGGATGCTGGCGCGGCGGCTGCACATTCAGGGGTACCAGACGGCGTCGCTGTACGATCCGGAGACGAACATCCGCATCGGCGGCGCGTATCTCGGCGAGTTGTACGCGCGGTTCCAGCATCCGGCGCTGGCGCTGGCCTCGTACAACGCCGGCCCGGGCGCAGTGGCCGGCTGGATGAAGGCGCGCGGCGGCCTGCCGCTGGATGCTTTCGTGGAAGAGATTCCGCTCGACGAGACGCGCGGCTACGTCAAGCGCTGCCTGCGCAGCTTCGCCGCGTATCAGTTCCTGTACTCGAACGGCCGCCTTCCGTCGCTCGGCCAGACTCTCGCGGCGCGCTAAAAAGCAAAATCTCACCGCGGAGGCGCAGAGAGCGCGGAGGGTCGCGGAGTTTTCTTCTTTTTAAAAAAATAATT
>VBLM01000689.1 GCA_005879095.1 Deltaproteobacteria bacterium | reverse complement strand
CGGCCGGCCGCAGCGCCGAGCAGATCAGCCGACTCGCGCAGGAGATCAGCCAGCGCAGCCAGCACGCGGTGGCCGCGATGAAGGAAGGCATCGACGAGCTCGGCACCGGCCGCGAAGACCTCGCCCAGATCATCCTCAGCCTCGACGAGATCGTCCACGCCACCCAAGCCGCAACCGAGCGCGTCACCGCCATTTCCCACGCCGCCAAGGAACAGCTGGCCGGCTCGGAGGAGATGGTCAAGGCCATCCGCGAGATCCGCGAAGTCGCTTCCGGCAACGCCAAGAGCACCGAGGAAGTCTCCCGCGCCATCGGCGAGCAGGCGATGGTGACCGCGCAGATCGCCAGCTCGTCGCAGGAGTTGACCAACCTTTCCGTCGAGCTGCAGACGGTCGTTTCCCGGTTCAAGCTGGAATGAGCGTCCGATGCCCCGCGCTGTGATCTGCCTCCATGGCGGTAACCGGTACGCGATTCCCCTTTCTGCTGTACGCAGAGTGACGGAAATGTCGTACGTCTCGCGCGTGCCGCGCGCGCCGCCGTCGCTCCTCGGGATCATGAACACGCAGGGGCGGGTGGCGTGCCTGGTCGATCTCGGCCCGCTGGTGGGCCTCAAGGCGCGCCCGGCGCGGCCGGAAGGAAAAGTGGTCATGCTCCAGCGGGCCAGAGGCGAAGTGGGGATCTACGTCAGCGAGGTGGCGGGGATCGCCGACCTGCCGGCGGAGGCGCGCGATCTGCCCGAACGGCAGGGCGCGGCCCACGCCCAGGTCGATTCCGCGGAGGGGCCGGTGAAGCTGATCGATCCGGAGCAATTGCAGCGGGCCATCGACAACCTGGTGGAGGCTTAAAGCGATGCCCCAGAGGCGCGTACTGATCGTCGACGATGCGCTCTTCATGCGCAATACACTGAGGGATATTTTCACCAGCGCGGGTTTCGCGGTCGCCGGCGAGGCCGATGACGGCGTGCAGGCCGTGAATCTCTTCCGCGAGCTGAAGCCCGACCTGGTCACGATGGACATCGTCATGCCCTACAAGTCGGGCATCGACGCGACCCGCGAGATCGTCCAGCTCGATCCGGCGGCGGTGGTGATCATGTGCTCCGCGCTGGGCCAGGAATCGCTGGTGATGGAAGCGATCGAAGCCGGCGCCACCGACTTCATCGTCAAGCCGTTCCGTGGCGAGGACGTGCTGGCGGTCGTGAAGAAGGTGCTGGGCGAGTAGACAACGATGGCCGAGGGCCCCCACAAGTTCCTGCCGCTCTTCATCACCGAAGCCGGCGAGCAGCTGCAGCAGCTCGGCGCGGAGCTGGTGAAGCTGGAGCAGGAGCCGGCGGGCGGGCCGGTCTGGGACGCGGTGTTCCGCCGGTTGCACTCCCTGAAAGGGGGCGCAGCGACCGTAGGGATCAAGCCGATCGTCGAGATCGCGCACGAAGCCGAGGCGCTGGTCAGCCGGCTGAAGGCCTCGGGGGCCAGGCCGGAGCGGGCGCAGATCGATCTCCTCCTGCAGGCTTCCGACGCGCTGACCGCGCAGCTCGTGCGCGTGGTCGATGACCTGGCTCGGGCGAGCAAGGAAGAGCACACCGGCAACTCGGCACTGCTGGCGCGGCTCGCCGAGGCCTCGAAAGCGGTGGTCGTACCGGATGTGACGCCCACACCGGCGCCGGTAAAGCAGCCAGCAGCGCCGCCGCCGGTCGATCCCTCGCTGCCGCGGCTCGACATCTTCTTCTCGCTCTCCAAGACCTGCCAGGCGCCGGGCGCGCGGGCGCTGATCGTGCAGCGCAAGCTCAAGGCGGTCGGGACGCTCCTGGAGATGGAGCCGTCGCCGCAGCAGCTGATGCAGAAGAAGGGCGGCGTGCAGGTGGCCGCGCTGCTCGCCACCGACCATTCGATCGAAGACGTGCGGGCGGCCTTCAACGGCATTCCCGAGGTGGAATCGGTCGAGGTGCAGGTCGCGCCGGTGGCGAGCATGCCGGCCATCCCCGAGGGGCCGACGCCGCCGCCCGGCCAGCTCCGGCCGGTGACGGAGACCTCGGTCTCCGAGGACATGAGGCCCGAGGCCACAATTCGCGTGCACGCGCAGGCCCTCGATCAGCTGCTCGATCAGGCGGCCGAGGTGCTGCACGGCATCGCCCGCCTGCGTGAAGCGGCTCGAAAGCTGCCGGAGGCGGTCGCGCCGGCGTTCGAGGCGGAGGTCGATCGGCTCCGTCGCACGGCGCGCGATCTCCACGGGCGGGTGATGAACGCCCGCCTGACGCCGTTCTCGGCGCTCACCGAACGGCTCCCGCGCTCGGTCCGCGATCTGGCGCACCGGCTCGGTAAAGAGGTCGATCTCGAGGTGCAGGGGGCGGAGGTCGAGTTGGACCGGACGCTGATCGACGCTCTCGGCGATCCGCTGACCCACCTGGTGCGCAACGCCATCGACCACGGGCTCGAGTCTTCACAGACGCGCATCGCGGCGGGGAAGCCCAAGCGCGGCAAGCTGCTCCTGGCGGCGCGGCGCGAGCGCGACAAGGTGCTGGTCGACGTCATCGACGACGGCGCCGGCTTCGACGCCGCCCGGCTGCGCGATCGGGCGGTCGGGATGGGCGCGATTTCGGCTGAGAGAGCCGCCGAGCTGAACGAGCATCAGTCGTTCGAGCTGGCTTTTTTGCCCGGCCTCTCGACGCGGCCCGAGGCTACCGAGGTATCCGGGCGCGGCGTCGGGCTCGACGCGGTCAAGTCCGCCATCGAAGCGCTGGGCGGAAAGCTTTCGCTGCGCTCGACGCCGGGCAAGGGCACGCAGTTCACGCTCGAATTGCCGCTCAGCGTGAGCATGGCGAACCTGCTTCTGGTGCAGGTGGGTGGGGAAATGTACGGCCTGCCCATGGCGCGGGTGGTCGTCACCACCGAATACGACCTCTCGGCCCGCGGCGGCGAGGGCTTCGAGGCGCGCTCGCTGGCGGTGATGGGACAACTGGTGCGGGCGTATTCGCTGGCGAAATTGTTCGGCCTGCCGTCGCTGGCGCCGCCGGGGCCGCGGCCGTTCGCGGTGCTGGAAGTGGACGGCCTCACCTTCGCCTTGAGCGTGGACCGGCTGGTCGGCCAGGAGGAGGCGGTCCTGAAGCCGCTCTTCCCGCCGCTCGATCGGATCAAGGGCCTCGCCGGAACGACCGTGCTCGGCAACGGCCGGCCGCTTCTGGTGCTGGACCCGCGCGGGGTGCACGAGCTGGCCGAGACTGCGGCGCGGCTGAAGGGGGCGGCCTAAATGAAGCACCGGCCGCCGATCACGCCGCTCGAGCTCTCGCCGCA
>VBLM01000695.1:981-6214 GCA_005879095.1 Deltaproteobacteria bacterium | reverse complement strand
TCCGGTACCTGCTCGAGGGCGGCCGCGCGCTCGCTGCCGAGACGCGGGTGGTCGTGATTCGCGATCTCGCGCCGGTCGTCGAGAAACTGGCGCGGCACGTCGCGCGGGGGCCGCGCCACGATGTGTTCGCGGCCGAACGCGGGCCGGCGTCCGTGCAACTGGCCGACGAACGGGTGTACGCGCGCGACGAGGTCGAGTTCTTCGGACTGCGGCTCGTCCGGCCGCACGACGTCTCGGAAGATCCGTCGCACCAGGGGGCGCTGCAGGTGCTGGCCGATTCGCTGCCGCGGATCGCGCCGGCGCGCATGCTTGCCTTCCGTGCCGGGTATGGCGCGCTCCCACTCTTGCTTACGTCGCGCTTTCCACGAGGGGCGGTCGTCGCGCAGGAGCGCGATCTCCTCGACGCCGCCTTCCTGAGACGGAACGCGCCGGGGGTCGACGTGCGCGAGACGCTCTTTCCGGCGGACGGCCTTCCGCCGCGCAGTTTCGACCTGGTCGTCGGCGAGCTCTCGTCTCCGGCGGGCCCCGCCGTGGCCGCCCGCGAGCTGCAGGAAGCGGCGGATTTGCTCGCTCCCGGAGGCCAGGCGCTGGTCCTTTCGTCGGAAAAGCAAGAGAGGGAATGGCTCCCGAAGGCCGCCCCGAAAGGTGCCGCTCTGACGGTGCTCCTGCGACGGGAAGGCGCGTCCGTGCTGAGGATTTCCCGTTCCCGAGAGAGAAAATGACCGCCTTGTCAAGTGTCCACCGAGGAGAAAAAGCGCATCCCCGAGGGAAAAACCGCTGGACGGCGAGGATACGCCTCTGTCAGAGTGCGCACCGATTTCGAGGGGAGACCGACTCCCCCTGGGAGGAATAACGAAAATGGCCGCCAAGAAAGCAGCCAAGAAGCCCGCCGCGAAGAAGACCGCCCGCAAGCCCAACGCCGCGTTCATGAAGGCCATGCAGCCTTCCGCCGCGCTCGCGAAGATCGTCGGCGACAAGCCGCTCCCGCGCACGGAGGTGGTGAAGAAGCTCTGGGCCTACGTGAAGAAGAACAACCTGCAGGACAAGAAGGAGCGCCGCAACATCAACGCCGACGAACCGCTCCGTGACGTCTTCGGAGGCAAGAAGACGGTCTCGATGTTCGAGATGACCAAGCTGGTGAACGACAATCTGAAGAACACGTAGGCGCTGATTCCCAGCCTGCACGCAAGGGCGCGGGTCCGCGAGGGCCGGCGCCCTTTGCATTTCGGTGGTGCCAGGTCCTCGCGGGTGGCCGCTCCACAGTCAATCGCTCGGTCATTCCTCTCGACAGTTTGCCAGATGCGGCATCCGAGTAGCCGGGCGGATATCGAGTGTCGTCCTTGAAACCGAGGGCGAAAAACGTGCCTGCCACGCCGTCCCGGGACGAGTCCGCTCGGCGGACAGCTTCAATCTGCCTTAAAACGTGAGGTCGATGCTGCTCGAATTCCTGCCGACCCTGGAGGTCCACCGCGAGCTGTACTCGATGCCGCGCGGGATGGAGCGGTTTCGCGCGTACATCGCGCGGATGACGGGCGGGAGCGGCGACCTCGCGCTGCCGATCGCGGCGATGAATCCAATGGGGAAGGAACACATGATATCCGCGGTCGAGGCGTGGATCGCATGCGGCGCGGAGGAGGCCGCGGTCGAGGCCGTTCGAGAGGCGGCGCAGCGCTTTTCGCATCGGCCCGACCGTCTGCGCGTCGCGCTCGTCCTGGCGGATGACGTCGCGGGCGCGTGGACGAACCGGTGGACGACGGATTTCGCGCATCGATTCGAGTCGGCGGCGTTGTACAAGCGCGACTTCGCGGTGGGTCTGCTGTGGGCTTCGGAGCCGCCGTCGGCTGAACGCGTGCGAGCGGTGGTGCTGCAGTCGATCGGACGTGCGGTGTACGAGCGCGAACACGGCCGCGCGCGAACGCTGCGCGAGAAGCTCGAGCAGGAGCGGTTCGCCAGCGTTCCGCTCGGCCCGCCGCCGCCGGCGGAGCACCTCGACGCAACCGACGCGCCGACGCTGTTCGCTTGTCTGTATGGCGATGAAGCGGCGAAATCCCTCGGTTACTCACCGCTCCGCCTTCGCGGATGAGGACGTTCGCGCGCGAAGCGGCGGCGCGGCTGTTTTTGAGCCGGCAACACCTGAGCACGCCGCGCGAGCTGCGGTTGACTCCGCGGTCGCTGGCGCGGTTCGCGGCGGACGCGGGCGGGATCCAGATCGACTCGATCAACGTCGTCGAGCGCGCTCACTACCTCGCGATCTGGAGCCGCTTCGGGCCGTACGACAAGGCGGCGGTCGACGGGTGGATCTATCGCAAGCGCGTCCTCGAGGAGTACTGGGCCCACGCCGCCTGCCTCATTCCCGCAGCCGACCTGCCGGCGTGGGCCCGCGCGATGGCGGACTACCGCCGCAGCCACACCGGCTGGGCGAGGTTCCTCGACGCGCATCCGCGGGCCGCCCGCGACGTGCTGGAGGCCATCCGCCGGCGCGGCCCGCTCTCGACCGCCGACTTCGAGCGTCCCGCGGGACGCGCATCGGGATGGTGGGACTGGAAGCCGGCGCAGCACGCGCTGCATGTCCTCTGGATGAGCGGCCGGCTCGCGGTGCATTCGCGGCGGCACTTCTCCAAGCTCTACGACCTCGCGGAGCGGCTGCGGCCGCCGGTCGAGGCGATGCCGCGGGAGGAGTTCGCGGGCTGGCACCTGCGCAAGACGCTGCGCGCGCTCGGCGCGGCGGCCGAGGCCGACTTGCCGCGCTACCTGACATTTCCGCGGACGGCGGTCGCGCAGCGACGGCGCGCGCTGAAGGCGATGCTCGCGACGGGCGAGGCGGTCGAGATCGGCGTCGAGGGCGTTGCGGGCCGCTGGTACGCGCTGGCCGAGGACCTCGCCGCGCTCGAGAGCGCGCCCGCCTCGCGCGGCACGACCCTGCTCAGCCCGTTCGATTCGCTCCTCTGGCATCGCGGCCGGGCGAGAGCGTTGTTCGGCTTCGACTACCGGATCGAGGTGTACACGCCGGCAGCCAAACGTGTGCACGGGTACTACACACTGCCGATCCTGCACGACGGGCGGCTGGTCGGCCGGCTCGACGCGAAGAACCACCGCGAGGATCGCCGGCTCGAAGTGCGCGGCGTCCACTTCGAGACGCCGCCTGACGACGGGGCGATCGCGGGCGTGCGCTCCGCGCTGGAGTCGCTGGCGCGCTTTCTCGGCGCCGGGACGACGGAGGGACTCGATCGTCTCGTTAAAAGCCGACGGATTTCAGTTTGATTGGGGAGATATTCGCCCGCCGAGCTACCCGGCCTAGCGTTCACCGCGTTCGAGCCTATGAACCCGCACGCCGTCGGTCCTTTCTCGGAGTGCATCCTCGAAACGGCGGAATGCCTCGTCGGGAGGGATAAATGCCTTCACGATCAAGCGCCCGATCGGGCCTCCGGTTACCTCGTGCATCAGCGTTCGCATCGGGACCACGTCGCGCGCACCAACCTGCGCGACCATGACTGCGGCTTCTTCGGGTCCCATCACGATCTGTCCGTAGAAGCGAAGCGCGAAACCGGTCGAAGAGATCATCAGGAGGTCGGGCGGCCGGCGAAGGCTCTTCAAAGCCTCCGTCAGTTCCGGTGTGGCTGCGGTGTCGGCGAGGAACAAGACCGCAACGCCGTTCCGCTCGACCAGATATCCATTCTGGCGCAGGACGCCTGGATGAGAACCGCGCAAGACCGTCACCGCACATGGGCCCACCGATCGGACGTCGCCCGGCGACAGCGACGCGGTGTCGAAACCGCTCCGCGCCAGGCGCTTCGAAACGGTCGCGGGAGCTCCCACCGGGACATGCCGCGGCAAGGCGTCGATGGCCCTGGGATCGCAGTGATCGGGCGCGTCCTGCGAGATCAGGAGCAGGTCCGGGATGGGGAGGGCGTCGATGATGAGCGGCTCGCCGTGACGGCTCCACCAGAGAGGCGCGTAGCGCGCCGGGTCGTGAAGCCACGGATCGAAGACGATCAGCGCCCCGTCCAACTCGACGAGGAACGTGCAGCAGTCGACCCGGCAGACGGAAAGCCGGGAGGAGGATCGCTCGTAACGGCCGTCGCGAATGGCCTGGTCGATCGGCATCGTCAAAATCCGATCACCACGGAGCCCCATTCGCCGTGAGTCTGTAAAGCGGGGCCGAGGTCGGGAAGAGAAGCGCAGACCGCGGACACCGCGGCCTTCGGGATGTTCGCGAAGATGAGGCCGCTGCCGTTCAGGCGGTCGCGCTTGAGGCGCAAAGGCGTCCAATGCAGCTCGACGGCGGTGCCGTGCACGCCCTGTTTTACCAATTCCTGGATCAGGGCCCGCGGGCGGGTCAGGGCTTTGATCGGATACCAGAGGAGCAGCGGCGTGCCGAGGATGCGGCCGGCGGCGCGCGCGGCGTCGGTCCACTCCTGCTTCTGCGTGTAGGGTGGATCGATCAGCACGAAGTCGGCGGGCTGCAGAGCAGCGAGGCCGTCTTCGACGCGGACGTCGGCATTCGGCACCGCTTTCCGCAGCACCGATGCCGCCTGCGGATCGATCTCATACAGAACCTGGCGCGAGACGAAACGCGAAGCGAGCAATGGAGATCCGGGATAGGTCTCGGGACGCGACGCGCCGGTTTTCGAAAAACTTCGCACCAGCTCGGCGTACCTTCCGACGAGGCCGCCGCCGGATAAATTCCACAGGCGTTGAATTCCGTCGCCCCACTCGCCGGCCGAGCCGAGCGGGTACAGGCCGTCGCCGGAATGGGTCTCGACGTACGTCGCCGGCTTCAACTCGTCGAGCACGGCAAGTAAAGCGACGTGCTTGAAGACATCGCCTGCGTTCCCGGCGTGACGCGCGTGCGCGTAGTCCATGTCTACGACTGCGGAACCAGGTCGCCGACGCCGTTGTCGTCTTCCAGATCGGGCAGTTCCGCCTCGAGCGGCGGCAGCACCGGCTGCTGCTCGCCGCGCGGCACGATGCGGGCGATACCGCGGCGGTTCAAGACGATTTCCGCCTCGCGCCGCTCGACGCCCGCGCGGGTCGTCACGGTGATCTCCAGCGGAACGCGGTACAGCCGCGGCGCATCGGCGAAGACGACGCCCGACCGCCCGGGGACCGGGACGCGCTTCACCGAGTCGTCGAGGCGCGAGAGGATCGGCTCGAGATCGTAGCGGAAGACGAGCTTGAGCCGCTCGAACACGCTGCCGGTCGGTCCTTTCAATGGCGTGACCCGCGCGCGATG
>VBLM01000695.1:0-955 GCA_005879095.1 Deltaproteobacteria bacterium | reverse complement strand
GCATGACGACGTTGCGGTGCGGCTCGTACCGCGACGGCTCGCGCAGGACCAGCACCCGGTTGGCGTAGAGATGAGACAGCTTGCCCGCCAGCCACTGACGGGTCAGCTCCTTGGCGCGATCCTTCAAGGCGTAGGCAAGCGCGCCCACCGCCATCAGCGTGCCGATCGAAAGTCCTGCCGCCGCGCTGGTCTGCAGCGTCTGCAAGCCGAAATAGATCACGAACGCCAGCGCCGCGCCGTATGCGCCCACCCAGTTGCGCAGCGCCTGGTCGAGCATCTTCGACTCCGGCTCGAGGAAAAGCACCTCCTGGAAATGCTTCTTGAGCTGCGCGGCGCGATCGAGGAAGAGCGCGAGGCCCTCGGGATCGTCGGCGTCGGGCATCAGCTCGCCGCGCGATTCGCGGTGCGCGAGCTCGGCCTTCAAAGCGTCGGCAACCCGGGTGCGCAACTTCTGCGCGACGGCGCGGTAACCGAGCAGGTTGCCTCCCTCGGACTGCGCCATCCGCGCGCAGGTGTCTTCCGCGACGGTCAAAAGCTCCAGTAATTGCCCGGAGAGGAATTCGTCGGCCAGGGCGCGCTCGCGCGTCAGCTCCGGCGTATCGGTCGGCCGCGCGGCCACCAGCGAGCTGCGCGCCTGCGCCAGGAGCGTCACCGATTGATCGAGGATGTGATCGAGATCGCGCGCCAGGGACGGCGCGACCGGCACCGGGTTGAGCGAGTGGGCCAGTGCGGCGCGCGGAATGCTCTCGCGCAGGAGCTTCATCCGCCGCGCCACGCCGAGCGCGGAGCGGCGCAGGCCGTCGAAAGTCAGCGGCTGCGTCGGCGCGGCTTCCTCGTCGGGGCTCGAGAGTCGCGCGAGGATCTGCAGGCTGTCCCAGGCGTCGTGCGGCGCGTAGATGTTCTCCGGGAACTCGAGGCTCAGGTCGACCTCGGCCTCGTTGACGCCCTTGCCGTG
>VBLM01000694.1 GCA_005879095.1 Deltaproteobacteria bacterium | reverse complement strand
GGGCGACGTCTTCGTCGTCCTGGCGCTGACCGAGCCGGGAGCGCGGCAGAAGGGCGTGACCGCGTTCCTGCTGGAGAAGGGCCTCAAAGGCTTTTCGCAGCGGCCGCTGCACGGAAAGCTCGGCATGCGCTCGTCGGACACCGCCGAGCTGGTGATGGAAGACTGCTACGTCGAGGACTGGCGCCGGATCGGCGAGGTCAACGGCGGCTTCATCGACACGCTGAAGATCCTCGACAAGGGCCGGATCACCATCGGCGCCCTGAGCGTCGGCCTCGGCCGCGGCGCGCTCGAAGAGAGCGTGGCGTACGCCAGCGAGCGCAAGGCGTTCGGCAGGCCGATCGCCGATTTCCAGGCGCTGCGCTGGATGATGGCCGACATGGCTACCGAGCTCGACGCGGCCCGGCTTCTCGTCTGGCGCGCGGCCCGGCTCTGCGATGAGAAAAAGCCGTTCATCAGGGAAGCCGCGATGGCCAAGCTCTTCGCCTCGGAAGCCGCCTGCCGCGCCGCCGCCAACGGTGTGCAGATCCAACCATCGGCGAGGGCACGAGCGAGATCCAGCGGCTGGTGATCGCGCGCGACCTGTTGAAAGCATGAGCTCTGACCTCGCCGAGCGTGTCGTCAAAGGCGACGTCCGCGCTGCGGCGCGGCTGATGCGGCTGATCGACGACGCGCAGCCGGCGGCGGAAGAGGCGTTGCGCGAGCTTTGGCCGAAGACGGGACGTGCACAGATCGTTGGAATTACTGGCAATCCAGGCGCAGGCAAGAGCACGCTCGTGGACCGGTTGATCGCGCAGCTGCGCGGACTGGGAAAGACGGTCGGCGTGGTCGCGGTCGACCCGACCAGCCCGTTCACGGGCGGCGCGATCCTCGGCGATCGCATCCGCATGCAGGACCATGCGCTCGACTCGGGCGTCTTCATCCGCTCACTGGCCACGCGCGGGCAGCTGGGGGGCTTGAGCCGTGCCACGTCCGATTGCGTCCGTGTGCTCGATGCGATGGGCAAGGACGTGATCCTGATCGAGACCGTCGGCGTCGGCCAGGACGAGGTCGAGGTCTGCCGGCTCGCGCACAGCACCGTCGTCGTCGTGGTCCCCGGCCTGGGCGACGACATCCAGGCCATCAAGGCCGGCATTCTCGAGGTCGCCGATCTCTTCGCGGTGAACAAGGCCGACCGCGAAGGCGCCGACCGGACCGTGCGCGATCTCCGTTCGATGCTCGAGCTCAACCACGTGATGGGCAAGGAGGTCGAGATCCCGATCGTGAAATGCGTCGCCTCGCGTGGCGAAGGCATCGCCGAGCTGTGGACGGCCATCGACGCGCATTACCAGTCGCTGAGGAACGGCCCCGGCCTGCTGCAGCGCGAGACGCAACGGGCGAAGAGCGAGCTGGTCGAAGTCCTGCGCGAGCGCCTCTTGCACGTCGCGCTCGAGCGGCTGGCGCAGCAGGGCGCGCAGCTCGACGACCTGGCGCTGCGCATCGCCCGCCGCCAGACCGATCCGTACACGGTCGCCGACGAAGCCGCGCGATTGTGATGGCCGAGCTGACCGACCAGGAGCGCGTCGCGCTGCTCACCTCCCGGCTCGGGCTGCCCGAAGGATCGCTGCAACACGAGGTCGCGCTCCAGGCGCTGCGGCACGGCAGCTACGTCCACGAGCGATCGCTGGCGCCAGGACGGGAGCAGCTCGGGTCGAACGAGCGGCTCGAGTTCCTCGGCGACGCGGTGCTCGGGTATCTCATCGCGCGCCGGATGTACGACCGTTTTCCCGACGCGCCCGAGGGCGATCTGACGCGGCTGCGGGCGTCGCTGGTGCGCGAGGAATCGCTGGCCATCGTCGCCCGGCAGCTCGGCCTCGGCGAGTTGCTCCTGCTCGGGCGCGGCGAACAGCGCAGCGGCGGGCGGGAAAACGCGGGACGGCTCGCCGACGCTCTGGAAGCCGTGATCGCCGCCGTGTACTTGAGCTGCGGCATGGAGCGGGCGCTGGAGGTGCTGGAGCGGCTGCTCGAGCCGCTGTTCGAACGCGCCGATGCGCTGGCGCGCGATCCGAAGACCGAGCTGCAGCAGCTCTTCCAGAGCCGGCGGCGGGTGCCGCAGTACTCGGTCCTGGCGGTGAACGGGCCC
The DNA here is from genome assembly GCA_005879095.1 of Deltaproteobacteria bacterium. Taxonomy (GTDB): domain Bacteria; phylum Myxococcota; class Myxococcia; order Myxococcales; family 40CM-4-68-19; genus 40CM-4-68-19. The sequence continues at coordinate 303 of VBLM01000694.1, read as the reverse complement.
GACCACGCCCGATCGTACGAGGTCGAGGTGCGGCTCGACGCGGCGGCGCTCGGTCGCGGCAGCGGGCGGTCGAAGAAGGAAGCGGAGCAGGCGGCGGCGCGGGCGGCGCTTTCGGACCCGTCGGCGCTCGAGCAGGCGCTGCTCGACGAGCCGGTGACGGTGGAGCCATGGGACGGTCGCTGGCTCGAGCTGGCCCTCGAGGAGATGGCGCGCCTTCGGGCGGCGCTGCCGGAGGCGTCGGTCGAGCACATCGGCAGCACGGCGGTGCCGGGGCTCGATGCCAAGCCGATCGTCGATCTGCTG
>VBLM01000693.1:3261-8246 GCA_005879095.1 Deltaproteobacteria bacterium | reverse complement strand
ACTCGCGCAGGTCTCCGACACCGGCGCGCTGGAATCCGTCGTCGACGCCGTGCTCGCGCGCAACCCGTCCGAGGTCGAGAAGTACAAAAGCGGCAAGAAGAACCTGCTCGGCTTCTTCGTCGGTCAGGCGATGAGGGACCTGAAAGGCAAGGGAAATCCCGGCGTCCTGAACGGCCTCTTCAAGAAGAAGCTGGGCGACTAGTGCGACTCGCGCTCCTGCTGCTCGCGGCGTGCGCCACCGCGCCGGAGACGGTACCGCCCAAGCCGCCGGGCGAAAACATTCTCCATCCGCGGTCGCGGATCGACACCGAGTCGGCGGCCTTCGTGCAAGCGCTGCGCGACGAGTACCGGGCGATGGGCCGCATCCAGGCGGTCCTCGGCTGGTACGCAGCGACGCAGGGTGAGACCTCGCTGGCGCAGCTGACCTACCTCGGCCACGATCGCCTCTTCCAGCGCACGGCGCTCGATGCGATCGCGAGAGCGCAGGGGAGCGCGCAGGGTAACGAGGTGCTCGCGCTGACGTTCTTGAAGCGCGCGTTGACCGGCGAGATCGTCGGCCTGGCGGTGGCGAAGTTCGACGACGAGTACGCCGACGCCGAGTCCGGTGCGACCGTCACCCTCCCCTGGCGCGACAAGCCGCTCGCCTTCCGCGACGTGCAGAGCCTGATCGCGCAGGAGCCCGACGCGGCGCGCCGCAGGCAGGCCTTCGCCGCGATGAACGCGGTCCGCGTCGCGACGCTCAATCCGATCCTCGAACGCAAGGAAGACGCCGCGCAGCACGCCGCGCGCGAGACCGGTTTCGCCGACTACGTCGCGCTCTCCGAGGAGCAGCGGCAGGTGCAGCTCGCGCCGCTGCTCGTGCAGGGCGTGGCGTACGTGCAGGCGACCGAGAGCGTCTTCCGCGCCACGCTGGATCGGGTCGCGCGCGAGGAGCTGGGCATCCCGCGCGAACAGATGCACCAGCCGGACTGGGGGCGGCTGTGGAAGTCGCCGCGGCTCGCGCCTTATTTCGACAAGGGCCTCGAGCTCAAGGCGCTGGAGGCGTTCCTCTCCGGCATCGGCCTCGGCCTCGGGGACGTCAAGGTCGACGACAGCCTCCACCCGCGCAAGCGGCCGCGCGCGTTCGTCAACCCGGTCGACCCGCCGCGCGACGTGCGCCTCTCGGTCAAGCCGGTGGGCGGGCTCGACGACTACTGGACGCTCTTCCACGAAGCCGGCCACGCCGTGCATTTCTCCAGCGCGACGATCGAGCCATCCGAGCTGATCCAGCTCGGTTACGGCGCGCCCAGCGAAGGATTCGGTGAGTTCTTCCGCCACGCTTTTTCCGATCCACGCTGGCTGACGCGCTTCCGCGCCTTCCTACTGGAAAACGGAAAGGCCGCGCCGGCGAACGCGGAGCTCGCCGCGATCCTGCGGCGGACCGCGCTGATCGAGATGTACTACCTGCGCCGCTACGCGTTCGCCAAGATCGCCTACGAGCTGCGGCTGCACGGGCGTCCCGCCAGCGAGATCGAGCCGGCGCTCAAACTCTTGCCCGGGCATCCCGGAGATCTGCACGAGCTCTACCGGCAGCTCTTCTCGGTCGCTTACGGCTTCGAGCTCTCGCCCGACGACGCGCAGGTCTTCCGCACCGACGTCGACGACACCTTCTACTCCGCCGACTACGCGCGCGCGTTCGTCCTGGCGGGGCTGATGCACGAAGGCATCCGCAAGCAGTTCGGCGAGGACTGGTATGGGAATCCCGCTGTCGGCAAGTTCTTGAAATCCGAGCTGTTCTCGCGGGGCACCTCGCTCACCGCCGACGACGTCGCGAAGCGGCTCGGCTTCGCCGGCCTCGACTTCGCCGCGGCGGCCCGGCGCGCGCAGCGGCTCGTCGCCGAAGCGGACGCGCTGGAAAAGGCGAAGTAATCTCGCAGGCGTGCCGGCGCTGTTCGCCACCTTTCTCCTGCTCGCGCTCGCCCTCGCCGGGGCGATCGCGTTTTCCACCGAGCGCAGCCGCCGCCCGCTCAAATGGCTGTTGCTTCTCGCGCTGCTCTTCGCCTGGGGATCGCTCGGCCTCGCGGTCAAGCAGATCGTCTCGCGCACCGGCTCGACGCTGGTCACGCCGGGCGGCGTGCAACAGCCGCACTTGATCGAGCAGGCCGCGCGCGAAGGCTGGATGCTGGCGATCTCGCTGGGCGGGCCGGCCCTGCTCGCCACGGCGCTCGGCTGGCTTTCGCTCAAGGCGACGCGCCCGCGAAAGCGTTAGTATCGCGCCGTGGATCTGGTGCGGGTCACGACGCAGATCGAGGAGGTCCGCGGGCTGTTCCTCGAGTACGCTCGCGAGCTTGGGTTTTCGCTCTGTTTTCAAGGCTTTGACGAGGAGCTGAAAACGCTGCCGGGCAAGTACTTCACGCTCCTGCTCGCACCGGGCGCAGGCTGCGTCGGCATCCGCGCGCTAGATACGGCGACGGCCGAGATGAAGCGGCTCTACGTGCGTCCGGCGATGCGCGGCAGCGGCCTCGGCCGTAAGCTGGCGCTGGCGGCCATCGGCGAGGCCCGCGAGCGCGGCCACCAGCGCATGGTCCTCGACACGATCGCCGGCAAGATGGATTCCGCGATCGCGCTCTACCGCCTGCATGGAGCTGTCGCTGCGATGAGCTTCCGGACGCTCTGGTTCGAGGACGGCGCGCTTCACCTGCTCGACCAGCGCCGGCTGCCCGCCCGCGCCGAGACGGTGACGGTGCGCTCGGCGCGCGAGACGGCGCGGGCCATCCGCGAGATGGTGATCCGCGGCGCGCCCGCAATCGGGTGCGCCGCGGCGTACGGGCTCGCGCTCTCGGCGGCCACCGGCGAAGATTTCAAGAAGGCCCGCCAGATGCTCTTCGAGGCGCGGCCTACGGCCGTAAACCTGCGCTGGGCGCTCGAACGGCTGGCCAGCGTGACGCCGCGCACCTTCGACGCGCTGAAAGCCGAAGCCGACAAAGTCCTCGAGGAGGATCTCGCGGCCTGTCATGCCATCGGCCGATTCGGCGCCGATCTGGTCCCCGACCGACAAGGCATCCTCACCCACTGCAACGCCGGCGGACTCGCGACCGCTGGCTACGGCACCGCCCTCGGCGTGGTCCGTGCCGCGCTCTCACAGGGAAAGAACTGCGCCGTCTTCGCCGATGAGACGCGTCCCTGGCTCCAGGGCGCGCGCCTCACCGCGTGGGAGCTTTTGCAGGACGGCATTCCTGTGACGCTGCTGCCCGACGTCGCCGCGGCCTCGCTGCTCGCCTCCGGCAAGATCGGCTGCGTGGTGGTGGGCGCCGACCGGATCGCGCGCAACGGCGACACCGCGAACAAGATCGGGACGTATCCGCTGGCTCTCGCCGCACACGCAGCCGGCGTGCCCTTCTTCGTCGCCGCGCCGCTGAGCACGCTCGATTCGCGCGCCGCCACCGGCGCGGACATCCCGATCGAAGAACGCTCGCCCGACGAAGTCACGCACGTCAAAGGCCAGCGTATCGCAGCCGAGGGCGTGGGCGTCTTCAACCCGGCCTTCGACGTCACCCCTGCCCGCTACATCTCGGCCATCGTCACCGAGCGCGGCATCGCCCGCCCGCCGTATTCCGAGAGCCTGCTCGCGCTGGAGAACACATGAGCCGCACGGTGATGCTCTGTCTCGCGATTGCTTTCTCCGGATGTAAACGTGCGCAGCCGACGCTGCCGCAGATACCGGATTCGAATCCGATCCCCGGCGGGGGAAACATCGAGTTGGCCGAAGCCGTGGTGTTCCACACCATCTACCGGTACGCGGGCCACGCCGGACAGGCGTACGCGTTCTACAAGCCCGAGTTGGAGAAGCGCGGCGCAGTCCGCGAGGGCGAGGCGTACGTCGCGAACATGAAGCATTCCGGCGATTTCGGCAGCCAGGGGACAGCGTCTCCGACCGATCCCAGGCAGCCAGGCGTCTGGCTGGCCGTCATGGAACTCGGCCCGGAGACACGCATTGACGTGTGGGAATCGGTCCCCAAGCCTTGACAATCACAGGGCTGCTCCGCTAGATCGCCCGTTCCTTTCCGCGCCCTGCGGCGGGTTTTCCCAGCCGGCAAGGCCATTTCAAAGACGGAGCTCAAGATGTACGCAGTGGTGAGAACGGGTGGAAAGCAGTACCGCGTCAAAGAAGGCGACCTGCTCAAGGTCGAGAAGCTGGAAAAGGACGTCGGCGCCAGGCTGGAGCTCGAGGTGCTGCTGGTCGGCGCCGGGGCGGACGTGAAGCTGGGCGCGCCCATCGTCGACGGAGCCAAGGTGCAGGCCGAGGTGGTCTCGCACGGAAAGCACCGGAAACTCTGGCATTTCCGGACGCAGGAAGAAGGCTGGGATCGCATCCGCGGCCACCGGCAGCCGTACACCGAGATCAAGATCACGGGCATCAGCACCTAGTCGGGGACAAGCAAATGGCACACAAAAAAGGGCAGGGCTCGTCCCGCAACGGGCGCGATTCACCGGGGCAGCACCGCGGCATCAAGATCTACGGCGGCGAGTTGGTCGTGCCGGGGAACATCCTGGTCCGACAGGTCGGCACCAAGGTGCACGCCGGCCGCAACGTCGAGATGGGTCGTGACTTCACGCTCTACGCCGTCGTCGAAGGCACCGTGAAGTACCAGAAGGGTCGCGGCGACCGCGTGTATGTCCACGTGGAGCCGGTGAAGGCGCAGGCCAGCGCCTAGTCTTGCAGTTCATCGACGAAGCGGAAATTCGCGTGAAGGCCGGCGACGGCGGGCCTGGCGCGGTGGCGTTCCGCCGAGAGAAGTTCGTGCCGCGCGGCGGCCCGTCGGGCGGCGATGGCGGCAACGGCGGCGACATCCTCCTCGAAACCGACGAGCGGCTGACCACGCTGCTCGACTTCCGTTTCAAGCGCGAATACCGCGCGCGCAACGGCGAACCAGGCCGCGGGCGCGATCAGAACGGGCATGCCGCGCCCGAGATGGTCCTGAAAGTGCCGCCCGGCACGCTGGTGC
>VBLM01000693.1:0-3227 GCA_005879095.1 Deltaproteobacteria bacterium | reverse complement strand
GGCGGACTCGGCAACATGAACTTCGCCACGCCGACGCTGCAGGCGCCGCGCTTCGCGCAGCCGGGGACCGAGGGCGAAGAGAAGCGTGTCCGGCTCGAGCTGCGGGTGCTGGCCGACGTCGGGCTGGTCGGCTTTCCCAACGCGGGAAAGAGCACGCTCGTCTCGCGGCTGTCGCGGGCGCGGCCGAAGATCGCCGACTACCCGTTCACCACGCTGCAGCCGCATCTCGGGGTCGTGCAGTACAAGGACGGGCGCAGCTTCGTGCTTTCGGATCTGCCGGGATTGATCGAGGGCGCGCACCGCGGCGCCGGCCTGGGGCACCGGTTCCTCAAGCACATGGCCCGGACCCGGGCGATCATCCATTTGATCGACGCATCGCAAGATCGCGATCTGGTTGCGGATTTCGACGCGATCAACAACGAGCTGACGCTGTTCGACCCCGCCCTGGGACGGAAGCCGCAAATCGTCGCGGCCAACAAGATCGACCTGCCCGAGGCACGCGAGCGGGCGGACGAGCTGCGCAAGAAGCTGAAGAAACGGAAGATCGACGTGCACGCGATCTCGGGCGCCACCGGCGAGGGCCTCGACGACCTGCTCGACGCGACCGTGCGCGCGCTCGACGCCGCGCCGATGCCGGCGCCGCTCGATCGCGACGTGAACCCACTGCTGGCTGCCGTCGAAGAGGCCATGCCGGTGGTCGACGAGCGCGAGATCGATCGTCGCGAGCGCCAGGAGCGCGCGCCGCCCTTGACCGGCCGGATGAAGGACGGCGTGCCGAAAGCGAAAGCCGCGGCAGCGGCCGGGAAAAAACCGCGAGCGCCGAAAGGCAAGCGCGGGTGAAAAAGCGCCGGCCGCCACGGGCGTGGGTGGGGATGGCGAAACCGCCCGATCCGTCCGAGCTGCTCGGGCCGCGCGGGCTGACGGCCGAGGTTCTCCGTGGCGATGACGAAGAAGTACCGATCCACAGGGGGTCCGCGCCCCCGCCCGAGTCGGATTCTATCACGCCGGTCCGACAATCCAGTGATTCCGCGCCCTTACGCGACTGGCGCTTCTATTGGGACCTCCTCTCCGAAGACCGCCGAGCGCGCATCCTCTCCGTCATCGCCGCCCGCCTCGCCAGCGTCACCGTCGTCCTCGACCGCCTCCTCGACCCCCACAACACCGCCGCCATCCTCCGCACCAGCGAAGGCCTCGGCCTCGGCCGGGCGCACGTCGTCTCCCACGAATCGCAGGACGCCCTCGCCCACCGCCGCGTCACGCAGGATGCCGACAAGTGGCTCGACGTCGAGCTGCACCCGACCGGCGGGGCCGCAGCCGCCGAACTGAAAGCGCGCGGCTTCGAAGTCTGGGCCGGCCACCTCGACGACCGCGCCATCCACTACACGGATCTGAAGGCCGACCGCCCCATCGCGCTCCTGTTCGGAAACGAGCATGAAGGCCCCTCGGCCGAGACGCTCGCCGCCTGCACGGGCACCTTCCGCATCCCGATGGCCGGCTTCACGCAGAGCTTCAACGTCTCGGTCGCCGCCGGCATCGCGCTCGCGCATGTGACCCAAAAGCGGCGCGCACACCTCGAGTCGGCGGGAGATCTTCCCGAAGACGAGCGCGTCAAACTGCAACAGCGCTTCACGCTCCTCGCCGCCCGGCTGGCGAGACGCGTGAAGCCTTCGCACTGAGGAAAGTCCAAGCAAGCATGATCCTCCTGTTCGCCCTTCTTCTCGCCAAACCGTCCGCGGATCCCGGTCGCGCGCTCGCCCAGCGCGTGCAGGCGTTCTACGCGCACACGAAAGACTTTTCGGCGCGATTCGCGCAGCACTACACGTACCTCGCGATCGGCCGCGTCGAGGACTCGGAAGGAACCGTCCAGGTCAAGAAGCCGGGCTTCGTCCGCTGGGACTACGACAAGCCCGACAAGCGCACCATCTACGTCGAGGGCAAGACGCTCTGGATCTGGCGCCCCGACGACAAGGAAGTGCAGGTCAAGCGCGACTTCGGCGGCGATCAGCTCTCCAGCGCCTTCACTTTCCTCTGGGGCAAGGGCGACCTGCTCAAGGAATTCAAGCCGAAGTCGCTGCCCGCGCAAAAGGACCTGCCGAAGGGCGACGTGCTCGAGCTCAAGCCGATCAAGCCCGTCCCCGGGGTGGAAAAATTACTCTTCGTCGTCGGCAAGGACGGCCAGGTCCTGGCGAGCGTGGTGACCAACGCGCAGGGGGACGTGAACCAGATCGTCTTCAGCAGCGCCAAGGTCGACCAGGGCCTCCCCGACTCGCTCTTCCACTTCGAACCGCCCAAGGGCGCATACGTCCAGGAATTCTAGAAGCAAAATCTCACCGCGGAGGCGCGGAGGACGCAGAGGTTCGCGGAGATTTTTTTTAGAAAACAAACTCCGCGTCCTCCGCGCCTCCGCGGTGCGCTTGAAGCTTTTACCTATGTCGCCCAGATCGCGATAGAAAGCAGCCCGTTATGAAACGCATGCCGTTGGTGCTGCTCCTTCTCGCGTGCACCTCGTCGCGGACGGCGATGGTCGAGCGGCCCGATCAGGACCAGCTCGCGCGGGCGAGGGCCGCCCTCGATGCCGGCCGCTTCGACGAGGCCGCCGATCAGTTCGCCGCCTTCCTCAGGCAGTACCCGCGCAGCGACCTCGCCGACGAAGCCATGTACCGCCGCGGCCAGGCCCTCTCGCGTGCCGGGAAGCTGCAGGAAGCGCAGGCGCAGCTCCAGGAACTGCTCGAGCAGCGTCCGACGTCGCGCTTCAAGGAGCCGGCCGCGCTCGAGCTGCAGCTGGTGCAGGCCAAGCTGAGCAAGAATCAGGAAGCGGCGCAGGCCCTGCAGAAATCGGTCGACCAGCAGCGCGAGCGGGAAAAGGCCGAGGGGATGCCGCGCGGCGAATCGCTGCGCGCGGCGGCGCAGGCCTTCGGCGCCGGTGGGCCGGGGGCGCCGTTCGAATCGGCCCTGGAAGAGGCGCCGGCGCAGGACGTGGCGCGGCTGGTGGCCGATCTCGACAAGAAGTCGCCGGCGTGGCCCGTCGCGGCGCTCAAGCTCGCGCGCATCCAGCTGCACGCCGGCGATCGGACACACGCGGCCGAGCTGGCGGGCGAGATCCTCTCGGTGCAGCCGCAGGGACCCTTCGCCGACGGCGCGCGCTCGGTGCAGCAGACGGTGCAAGGCGCGCAGGCGGTGAAGTCGAACCTGGTCGGCATCGTCCTGCCGCTCACCGGCGACCTGAA
>VBLM01000696.1 GCA_005879095.1 Deltaproteobacteria bacterium | reverse complement strand
CGCGAAGCGCTCCCTCTTCATGCGCTCGATGAGCACGTCGAGCGCCCGCTCGAAGATCGCCGCGAGATCGCCGTCGCGGACGCGATGGCGCAGCAGGTCCTGCGCGGTCCGCAACTTGTTCCGGAACAAGTCGTTCGCCGTGAACTGGACCTTCCAGGAATCGTTCGCCAGCGGCCGGACGACAGGCCGCGGCGGCGGTGCGGGCGCGACTATCATCGGCAATACCGGCGAGGGCGGCGGTGCGGTCGGCGCCGCCGGCACCTTGCGCACGAGCGCCGCGACGGGCGGTTGTGGCGCGAGGCGGGCGACTAGCTCCTCGACCTCGCGCTTCGATTTCCCCGTGGCGCGAGTGAGCACCGCTTCGCAGTTCTCGGCGGTCAGATGGGGTACGAGCAGACGCAGGCCGGTGAGGTGCACGCGATGCGATCGCAGTGCGTTGATCACGGCCGGCAGCCGGCGCGCGGCGCGCGCGACCAGAATGCGGCTGTACGCGGCATCCTCGGAGAACGCGAGCTCGCCGACGCAAAATGCGAACAACGATGGGAAAGCCGATTCGAGGTAGAGCTTGCGCTCGTCGATCTCGGCCAGATGGACGAGCAGGTCGGCCTCGACTTCACATGCATGCCTTGCCAGTGCGCGGGTGGCATCCAGCAGTTGCCGATTCGACAGAGATTGAAGAGTATTCATGACGCCGTCGTAGCACGACGTTTTCCGAGCGCCGCAGACGCGCGTCCACGCGATTTCGCAGCCGCGACGGCCCGTGAACGACGCCGAGCAAATGCAACGCCGAGCGCGCATCTGCGGGCTCGAGACGGCACCGCCGGCGCGTCATGCGGATCGCGAGACGAGATCGCGCCAAAGCTCGTCAACAGAAAACGACACTTGAATGAAAAAAAGATGAAGCGATATTAAGTCCTGCACTGGACCACGACACCGTCTCGCAGTGGAAGCCGAGGAACGCAGAGATGCCGCGATGGACATGTTGCTGGGGGCCATCCGCGATCTGCCCGGCATCCTCCAATTTTGGCACAGCGCGCAGCCTGAGCACCAAAATGCCGGTAGTCAAGGCGATGCCATGATCCCAGTCGTGGCAGTTTGGTTTGCAGGTGCCGTGCTTCTGGAAGTCGGTAGCAGCGTAGCGCTGTATCTCAGGTTGCGTTCGGCGGGGATACCGATTTCTTGGTTACGCTATGGATTTCCGGGATATTTGGAATCGCGTTACATCTCCTGGCGCCGCTCCCGCAACGAGTCGGCATACTTGGCTGTCTTCCTTCGAGTCGCATCCCTTCTAAATCTCGTTGCCGCAGCGATTGTCTTTATCGGCCAGCACTGACACCCGCGTCGAGGTCCTTGGCTTAGTCCATGATCGAGCCGCGCCGCTTAGTGGGCACCCTGATGTAGCCAGGCGCCGATATCGGGTAGCAGGCGTTCGCGGAGGGCCACGTCCATACGCAAACGCTCCAGCGTCTGAGCCACGGCCTGCTTCGCCGGCGTGAGCTCATGCTCGGCGAGGAATTTTTCGACCGCCACCAGATGCGAGCGCTCGGGAAGGCTGCCGAGGGCCTCGACCATGCGGCGGAGGATCATCGGGGAGTCGCCCTTTTTGCGGACGGCGTCCCAGCGGGACTGCATCAGATGCCAGGCGGCTTCGCGGGTGGCGCGGTTTGCGAGGAGCGTGCCGAGGTACGAGGCGAAGTCCTGCATCTGAACGAAGTCGTCGAGCGCGAGCTCGACTGCGCGCGGCACCAGCTCGTGGTGCTCGACCATCGCCAGCGCGTGCAGGTAGCGGCGTTTGGCTGCCGGATCGAGCTCGGCGGCGGCGTGGGATTTGAGCTCGTCGAAGCGTCGAGCGTCCGCCGTCCGGGCTGCTGCCGCGACCACGATGTCGAGGAGGTTCGGATCGACCGAGTGTTTGGCGAGGTAGCGCTGGTACTGCTCCAGCGCGGCGGAGATCGCGGCCGGATCGCGCGCCACCAGCGCGAGCGCACGCTGCACGGCGGCCCTGCGCAGTCGGCGTTCGTCGCCCTCGCCCGCGCGCGGTTCCCAGCCGAGCTCGGCGCCGGGTCCGGCGAAGAGGCTGCGGATCCAGGTCTGGAACGGCGTGCGGTCGGCGTCGGCCACGCACCGGTGCTCGAGGTACGAAAGGCGGCCGACGACCTCGTCGAGCACGACGTGGTCCTCTTCCTCGTGCAATCCGGCGAGAAGATGGAGGAAGCCCTTCAGGGCCTCCTTCGGTATGGCGCCCGCGCGTACCAGCGCCCACTGGTCGGAGACGAGCCCCATCCGCTCCTCCGGCCGCAGTTCGGGGAGCACGCCGATCAGCCGGCGCAGCAGCTCCGGGTCGTACGCGGTCCGGTAGAACCCGCGCGCGCCGACGTTGCCGAGGACCCAGTCGAACTTCGTGGACGGCTCGACGATCTCTTCCTTCTGCGAGAGGAGCACGCGCTGCTCGCGGTCGCCGAGACGCAAGACGACCGGCACCAGCCATTGCGTCGGCTCCGGCGTCGCCTGCGGGTCGGAAAAGAACCGCCGCTGCGACAGCTTGATCTTGCCTTGCTGCTCGGAAACCGTCACCAGCGGATAGCCGGTCTGCCGGATCCAGCCGTTGGCCAGCTCGAGGATGGGCTGGCCGGAAGCCTCGGCGAGCGCACTCCACAAGTCGTCGGCGGTCGCGTTCTTCTCGCGATGCTTCTTCATGTACAAGCGGATGCCGTCGCGGAAGCCGTCCTCGCCGAGGTAGCTCTCGATCATCCGCAGAATCGCGCCGCCCTTTTCGTACGTGATGGCGTCGAACGACTCGCCCGCTTCCTCGGCATTGCGGATCTCGGCGCGGATCGGGTGCGAGCTTTTCAGAGCGTCGAGGTGCAGCGCCGAGCCCTTGCCGACCTCGAAGTCCATCCACACGCGCCACTCGGGCCGCCACTTGTCGACGATCTTGTACGCCATCCAGGTGGCGAAGGCCTCGTTGAGCCACAGGTCGTCCCACCACACCATCGTGACGAGATTGCCGAACCACTGGTGCGACAGCTCGTGCGTGATCACTTCCGCCACGCGCTTCTGCACGTTGAGCGGCGCGGTCTTCGGGTCGAGCAGCAGCGCGACTTCGCGGTACGTGATGCACCCGGCGTTCTCCATCGCGCCGGCCTCGAAGTCGGGCACGCCGACCTGGTCGACCTTGCCGTACGCGTACGGCTGGCCGAAGTAATCCTCGAGCAGCGGCAGCACCGAGGTTGCCACGTTCTGGCCGAAGGCAGTCATCTGCGCCTTCTGCGGCACCGCCCAGGTGCGCACGTCGTAGCCGCGCACTTTTTCGGACGGCGACGAGCCGAGCGGACCGACGCAGAGCGCGATCAGATAGCTCGACAGCGGCGGCGTCTCGGCGACCGCGAGCAGCGCGTGCTCCTCTCGCAGAAGGAAGAGATCGTCGAGCCGTCCACGAAGTTCGACTGGGTCCTCGGCAACGTCGGCGCGCGCGGGTTCTACCGGACCGCGTACGACCCGGAGCTGCTGCGCCGGCTGATCGGCGTGCTCCCCGAACTGCGGCCGGAGGAGCGGATGGGGCTCGTCTCCGACCAGTGGGCGCTGGTACGCGCGGGCGCCATACCGAAGGAGGCCCTGAAGGGCTTCCTCCATCTTCTCGCCGGATTGCACGAGGAAGAGGACCACGTCGTGCTCGACGAGGTCGTCGGCCGCCTTTCGTACCTCGAGCACCGGTGCGTGGCCGACGCCGACCGCACGCCGTTCCAGACCTGGATCCGCAGCCTCTTCGCCGGACCCGGCGCCGAGCTCGGCTGGGAACCGCGCGCGGGCGAGGGCGACGAACGCCGACTGCGCAGGGCCGCCGTGCAGCGTGCGCTCGCGCTGGTGGCGCGCGATCCGGCCGCGATCTCCGCCGCGCTGGAGCAGTACCAGCGCTACCTCGCCAAACACTCGGTCGATCCGAACCTCCTCGACATCGTGGTCGCGGCAGCAGCCCGGACGGCGGACGCTCGACGCTTCGACGAGCTCAAATCCCACGCCGCCGCCGAGCGCCGTCCGGCAGCCCGACCAGCTGGATCGACCAGCGCGCCTTGAACAAGGGTTCGTCGAAGCAGGGAAACACCCGCCGCGCATCGGCCGCCTCGAACTGCGTCACCGCCAGCGGCCCGGCACGGTAGAGCCCGCGCAGTCCGGGGCTGAACTTGCCGCTCCAGGCGATGTCGAGGACGTGCGTCCCCGGCGCCAGGTCTTCCGGGAAGACCAGCGTGACGGTCTCGCTCTCGCTGTCCGCGCTTACCGTCGCTCTGGCGGCGGGCCTCGCTCGCGCTCGTCCCACCTCCAGGCCCACCGCGTGCAGATGAATTTCCCGTCGTGGCTGTTCAAGCCGCACCTCCAGTTCCATCCGCCCCTCGAACGCGCCTTTGGCGAGATCGGGAGCGAGGTGCGCACTGTAGCGAACGGGTCTGACATCGAGCGGGAGCCGGAAGTTCTTGCCGAAGGTCATGGGGCGCTCTTCATAGCATCCGCCGCCGGGCGACGGCGACAGGTTGCGCGCGCGGCTGCGGTGACTGAACATCGGCCCGTGGTGACGCTGATTCAGCACGAGCCGTCGGAGGGGCCGGGATCGCTCGCCGCTCTGCTCGGCGACGCGCGGCTGGTGCGGACGTTCGCCGGCGAGCGAGTGCCGGCGGAAGCGGACGCGCTGGTCATCCTCGGCGGGGGGATGAGCGCGTACGACCCGCTCCCACATCTGCAGGACGAGGTACGTCTGCTGAAACGGTGTCTTGCCGAAGAGCGGCCGGTGCTCGGCATCTGCCTCGGCAGCCAGTTGCTCGCGAGTGCTCTCGGCGGAACGGTGAGCCGGGCGCCGCAGAAGGAGATCGGCTTCTATCGCGTGCGGTTGTCGGCCGCCGCCCGCGACGACGCGCTGTTCTCGCAAGCGCCCGACGATTTCGTCGCTTTCCACTGGCATGGCGACGCCTTCACGCTGCCCCCGGGAGCCACAGCGCTCGCCTCGTCGACGATGACGCCGCTGCAGGCCTTCCGTTTCGGCGCGCGCGCCTGGGGCATCCAGTTCCACCTCGAGATCGACGCGCAGGTGCTCGAAGCCATGCTCGGAAGCGAAGAGCTGGGCGACGACGCCGATCTGTTGCGCCGGCAGGCCGATCGCGAGCTGCCCCGCT
>VBLM01000691.1 GCA_005879095.1 Deltaproteobacteria bacterium | reverse complement strand
GTCGCAGATGAGCGAGACGTCCAGCTCGCGCGGCAGGACTTCGCGTGCGCGGGCGATGTAGTGGGGCGAGAGATCGATGCCGTAGAACTTGGCCTCATGCGGGAGCGCCGCGCCCAGCATGCGGAGGAAATGGCCGGTGCCGCAGGCGACGTCGAGGACCCGCAGCGGCTGCGCCTTCAACGCGCCCGCCGCCCGCGCGAAGCGGACCACCGGCGGAATCAGCCGCCGCCGCATCGTGTCGGCGGTGCCGCCGAAGAGCAGCTCGACCTGGAGATCGTACAGAGCAGCGCTGGTGTGACCGAGATAGCCTTCCGTCTGATAGTGAAAATTGCGCGCGTAGTACCGCGGATAGCGCTCCGCGTCCGGGATGTCCGCGAAATCGCCCCGGCCGATGCGCGCGCGCGTGCGCGGCAGATCGAACAGCAGACGAGGCACCGCCTGCGCGTACTCGCGCCACGGCATGGCCTCGATCAATTCACGCGGGTACAGTCCTTCCTCGGCGTCCTGCCAGTCCTCTTCGAACAGCTCGCCGATGCGCGCCCGCAGCGAAGCGGCCGCCTCGGGCGTGGGCGGGTCGCTCCAGCGGAGCAGCGCCCGCGAGTACGCGATGTAGGCGTATCGAAGCGCGATGGTCCGCGCCAGCCGGCTCTGCACGTACACCTTGCGCGAGAGCTCGCGCGTCAGTCGCATGCCGTGATCCTTGCAAGCGGGGGCGCGCGGCGCAACCATTGATCGACCGATGGTGCCGATTCCGAAGATCGCCCCGGGAAACGAGTTTGGCCCGCTCTTGATCAAGCGCGGCGAGCGGGTCTTCGTGCTCACCGGCGCGGGCGTCAGCGCCGAGAGCGGCGTGCCGACGTTCCGCGATGCGGGCGGCCTCTGGGAGCAGCACCGGGTCGAAGACGTGGCCACTCCCGAAGGCTTCGAGCGCGCTCCGGAGCTGGTCTGGCGCTTCTATTCCGAGCGGCGAAAAAAGGCTGCGACGGTGCAGCCGAACGCCGCGCACCTCGCGCTGGCGCGTCTGGGCGAGCAGATCGGCGACGACCTCTTCCTCTGCACGCAGAACGTCGACGCGCTGCACGAGCGCGCCGGCTCGCGCGGCGTCTGGCACATGCACGGCAGGCTCCTCAGCACGCGCTGCTCGGAGTGCTCGCGCGCGCCGTTCGACGACGAGTCGGCGTACGAAAAAGCGCCGCGCTGCGACTGTGGCGCGCTGCTGCGGCCGGACGTGGTCTGGTTCGGCGAGATGCCGTACGGCCTCTCGCGCATTTACCAGGCGCTCGAGGAGACCGACCTCTTCGTTACCGTGGGCAGTTCCGGCGCGGTCTATCCCGCGGCGGGATTCGTCTCCCACCTGCGCCATCTCGGCCGCGCGCGCTGCATCTACGTCGGGCTGGAGAAGCCGGAGAACGCCCACGCCTTCGACGAGTGCCGCCTGGGAAAGGCGGGCGATCTGGTGCCGTCGCTGTTCGAGCTTGCCAACCGCTGAACCGGTGCTATACTGAACCATATGGTTCAGTATGGATCGCGGCTCGACGACGCCTTCGGCGCGCTCTCGGATCCGACGCGCCGCGGCATCCTCGAGCGGCTCGGCCGCAGCGACGCGTCGGTCACCGAGCTCGCCGATCGGTTCGGCATGACGCTGACCGGAATGAAGAAGCACGTCGCCATCCTCGAGGAGGCCGGCCTGGTCACGACCGAAAAGATCGGCCGCGTGCGGCAGTGCCGCCTCGGACCGCGGCGGCTGGATGACGAAGCGATGTGGATCACGCAGTACCGCCGGATGCTGGAAGCGCGCCTCGACCGGCTCGGTGAATTTCTTGCGCGCACGAAAGGAAGAGAGCGATGAGCAAGTCGAAAGTGACCAAGCAGGGCGACCGTGAAATCCGCGTCGAGCGCGTGTTCGACGCGCCGCGCGAGCGGGTCTGGAGCGCGATGACCGAGTCGAAGCTGATCGCGCAGTGGTGGGGCCGCGGCCACAAGCTGGTGGTCGAGAGCAACGACGTGAAGCCGGGCGGCAAGTGGCGCTTCGTCGAGCATGCGCCGGAGGGCGTGTTCGGATTCGAAGGCCGCTTCCGCGAGGTGAAGGCGCCCGAGCGGCTGGTACTCACGTTCGGATGGGACGGCATGCCGGGCCACGGGCATGGAAGAGAGCTACGCCGCTCTCGACCGGTTGCTGGCGGCGTAGAATGGCGGTGTGCACGAGCTGGTCGCCGTCTACGAGAGGGTCGTCGCCGCGCTGAATGGGCGCGAGCTGGCGCGAGCTGCGGCCGTGAAAGCACCGCAGCCCGCGCCCGGCGGCCGGCTGATGATCTTCGGGCTAGGGAAGATCGCCGCCGAGATGTGCGAGGGCGCGCGCGGATCCTCCGACGCGATCATCGTCGTTCCGCGCGATGCGCCCGCGCCCGCCCGCGCCCTGGTGCTGCGCGGCGGCCATCCGCTGCCCGACGAAGGCTCGCTGCAGGCCGGCGAAGCGTTGCTGGCCGCGGCGCGCGCTCTGAAGCCCGCGGACGCGGTGCTGCTTTTGATCTCGGGCGGCGGATCGGCGCTGGTCGAAGCGCCGCGGCCGGGCCTGTCCCTCGACGACGTCCGCCAGATCAACCTCGCGTTGATCCGGAGTGGCGCGCCGATCGAGGAGATGAACTGTGTGCGCTCGCATCTGTCCCGAATCAAGGGCGGCGGGCTCGCGCGGGCGTTGCACGATGCGGGCGTTACGCTGGCGCACGCGGTGGTCGCGGTCGACGTCCCGGTGGGCGGAGTGGCGGCGGTTTCCAGCGGGCCGGCGGCGGCCGACAAGACGACGTGCGAGGAAGCCTTGCGGCTGGTGCGCAAGTATGCGCTTCCCGAGGCGGCGACGCGCATGCACGAGACGCTCAAGCCCGGCGAGCCGGCCGATTTCGTCGAGCACGAAGCGATCTCTGACTTGCGCTCGCCGGCGCTGCAGAGCGGCCTGCCGCTGTTCGCGGAGTTGCCCGTGCGCGGACCGATGGAAGCCTTCGCTACCACACTGTTGTCGACTCCCGGCTCCGTCGCCGCGAGCGGCGAGCTGGAGATCGCCGTTCCTGCCGGCGCACCGCCGGGAGGACGCGATCAGCACTTCGCGTTGTTCATCGCCTCGAAGCTGCGCGGCCAGTCCG
>VBLM01000690.1 GCA_005879095.1 Deltaproteobacteria bacterium | reverse complement strand
ATCTCGAACACGCTCATCCCCCAGGCGGTGATGCCGAGCGCTCTCGCCGCCCCGCGCATGCGCATGCCGCGGATGACATTCGGTCCGGCGTAGGCTGCGATGTCGTCGATCTTCGTCACCTTGATGTCGCTCATCTGCTCACCTCCGGGTCAATGCGCCTTCTCCGAGGAGCGCGAGGGCGCCGAGAAGAAGCAGGCCGCTCCAGAGCGGTGTCCCGTGCGTACCCTGCGCGGCCTCGGACGATGCTGCCACTTGCGCGGAGCCGGCGCCACCGAGCTGCGCCTTGAGCTCGGCTTCGTCGACGCGGCGCAGGTCGCTTTCCTTGGGATCGAGCGTGGCCACGAAGAAGAGCGACGGCTCCTCGCGCAGATGGCCGCCCGCCGAGACGACGGCGCGGTACTGTCCGGGCAGCGGAAGTGCGACGACGGCGTCGTCCGGTCGCGACGGCTCGCGGCGAAAGGAGACATCCTTGCCCTCGGGTCCGGCGATCTTTTCCACCCGTTCGCCTGACGGCGGCGAGAGTGTGCGCTCTTCTCCCACCAGCGACGGCGCCGGCTGCTTCTGCTCCAGCGCATCGGCGAGCCAGCTCACCGACTGCTGCAGGACGGGCAGGAAGCTGACGCGGATCGGCCAGTCGGTCCAGGTGCGCGACGCCGAGCTGGTGTAGAGCACCACGTGTCCCTGGCCGAGGCGGCCCTCGATCAGCGCGGGCGCGCCGTCGTCGTAGGAAGCGAGCGTGTGCGCCTGCGCCGACGGGTCCGGTTTCAGGAGCGCGTAGCGGAACGTGCGCGCGCTCTCCAGCCCCTCCCGCTCGGCAGGCCCGAAGACGCGGAAGAGCGGATGCGCCCACTCGACCACGCCGAAGCGCGCGGCATGCTCTTCCGCCCCCTGTGCGCCCGGCTCGGCGGCAGTCTTGATCAGGTGCAGCGGGCGGGGGAGAAGATCGCCGAAACTCTCGTTGTACCCGTCGGGATCGACGTGATCGCCGAGCGCGATGAAGAGACCCATGCCGCGGTGGACCACCGCGGTGCGCAGCTTCTCGGCGAAGGCGCGAGGCGGCGCGGGGACGTTCAAGAGCAGCACGACGTCGTAGCCGTCGAGCACCGCGCCGGCGGCGGCGTCGGCGTCGAGCGTGTGCGAGACGATGCGCCCGCCGGTCCGCGCCGGCGCCAACGCGGCCTCGACGAAGAAAGCCTCGTCGCGCGTGCGCAACGACGAGGGCGAGCCGTCGACGATCAGCGCCTTCACGTCGCGCGGCACGTGGACCACGAAATCCTGCCCGTCGTCCTCGTCGAGGCCTTGACCGTCCTCGCGCGCCAGCTCGACGCGGCCGGTGACGACGCCCGCCGGCAGCACCGCGCCCAGCGTCTTCTTCGCGGTGCCGTGCGCGGGCACGTCGGCGAAACCCTTGGCGAGCGTGTTCTGGCCGATCTTCAAAGAGACCAGGCCCGAGGCCTGCTGGCTGGAGTGATTGGCGACGGCCGCCACAATTTCATAGCCGCGGGGGCCCAGCGTCGCCGTCGGGCGGACGGCGATGGTGATCACGGCGGCGTTGGGCAGATCGCTGCCCTGCGCGGCATCGACCAGCACGACGTTCGGCTTGATCCCGGGCGAACCGGGGGGCGCGCCCGCGGCCGGCGGCACCAGCGGCGGCGGCGCGTCGAGCCGGATGCCGTGCGCGGCCAGGTCGCTGAAGGCGATGATCCGCTTGCCCGCGACCGGACTCTCGCCCAGCGCCTTCGCCGCCGCCGCCATGCAGCCGGTGAGATCGGCGGAAAGGTACGTCGGCTGCGCGCCCTGCAAGAGCCGTTTCGCCGCCAGCCGATCGAACGACGGCGCCGGGAAGCCCACGCCCGGCCCGGCGCAGACGGCGACCGTGGCCGGCTCGTCGGGTCCGAGCCGATCGAGGGCCGCCAGCGCCTCCTGCCGCGCCCGCTCGAACA
>VBLM01000688.1 GCA_005879095.1 Deltaproteobacteria bacterium | reverse complement strand
CTGACACGAAAGTTCCCCAAATCGATCTGGGCGCCGGCCAGCCACGTCTTCATCGGCGAGCACCTGTTCGACGAAGCCAAGCTCGCGGAAGCATTGAAAGAATACCGCGCGGCCGCTGAAGTGACGACGGACGAGGTCTACCCGTACGCGCTCTACAAGGCTGCCTGGTGCCGGTTCAACCAGGGCGGTTTCGACGACGCGATGAAGCTGCTCAAGCAGGTCGTCGAGGTGAGCGCGAAAGCGGGCGACGTCAACACCGTCCAACTCGGCCGCGAAGCCCGCCGCGACTACGTGCTCGCCTACGGCCGCATCGGCAAGCCCGAGACGGCGCACGACGAGTTCGTGAGGAATTTCGGCCGCGAAGCCGGCCTGAAGATGCTCGAGCAGTACGGCAAGCTGCTCTTCGACACCGGCCGCGATCCGGAGGCGCAGCAGATCGCTCGGCAATTGCTCGCGCTGCACGGCGACGCGCCGGCGGCGGCGCTCGACCAGACGCGGCTGCTGGTGATCGCGCAGCGGACCGGCAAGCGGCGCGATCTCCTCTCGGAAGCCAAGTCGCTGGTGCAGACGTTCCAGCGCGTGCGCAACGACAACTCCGATGAGGCGTTCGCCGAAGCCAACCGGCTCGGCGAAGAGACGCTGCGCAATCTCGCCGTCCAGATCCACAACGAGGCGCGCAAGACCGATCTCGACGAGACCTGGGCCGCCGCGCGCGCGCTGTACGCCGATTACCTGAAACTTTTCCCCGACGCGCAGGACGCGTACGACCTGCGCTACTTCTACGGCGAGCTGCTCTACGCCCGCGGCGCGAAGGCCGAGGCCGCCGAGCAGTACGAGACCGTGGTCCGCCACGGCCCGGGCAAGTGGCTGCAGAAGGCCGCGTGGAGCGCGGTGCTCTCGCGCAACGAGGTCATCTTCGGCGAGCAGAAGGAAGCGAAGGACACCGGCGAACGGCGCACGCAACGTCCGCTGACCGCCGAGGAGCAGAAGCTCGCGGGCGCGTGCAAGCTCTACCTGGAAGCGCTGCCGCAGGGTCCGCACGCGGTCGAAGTCGCGTTCAAGGTGGGGCGGCTGGAGTACGTCTCGAGCGATCTCGACGCGGCGCAGAAGCACCTTTCCTGGATCGCCTTGAATCGCCCGGAGCACGAGCTCGCCGAGTACGCCGCCAACCTCGTGCTCGACATCTCCAACCTGCGCAAGGAGTGGAACGGGCTGCACGCGTGGGCGGTCAAATTCCTCGAGGACAAGCGGCTCATTGCGCACGGGACGCTGGCGCAAGACCTGAAGCGGATCGAGGAGGAGAGTGCGTACGCGCTCGCCGACGCCGCCTCGTCCGACGCGCGCAAGGCCGAGGCGCTGCTCGCGTTCGTCGCGCAGCATCCGCATGGACAGCTCGCCGACAAGGCGCTCTTCGGCGCGGCAGCGGCGCTCTCGCGGGCGGGCCGCATCGACGACGCGCTCGCCGCGCGGCAGCGGGTCTGGAAAGAGCAGCCGCAGTCGCCGCTGGTGCCGCGCGCGCTGGTCGCGTCGGCGGCAGACTTGAATGGGGTGGGCGATCTCGGCGAGGCCGCGGCGCTCCTCGAGCAGTACGCGCGCGGTTTCCAGAAGGAAGAGGCGGCGCGCAAGTGGCGGCGGGACCATCCCTCGCCCTCGAAGAAGCCGCTGCCAGCGCTGTACGACGAAGCCAAGGCGCAGACCGGCCTGCACGACGCCGCCATCCTGCGCGAGGCCCGCGGCGAGCTCAGGCAGGCCATCGCCGACCGCTCGCTCACGCTCAAGCTGTGGAAGAAGACCGACGACGAGCTCTTCGCTGTCGCGCGGCTGCGCGCGCAGCTCGGCGAGAACGCCCGCGCGGCGCGGGAGATGGCGGAGATCGCCCGGCAAGCCAAAGGCAAGCCCGCCCTGCAGCTGACCGCGTGGAGCGAGGCGGCCCGGCTCTTCGGCAAGGCGCATGAGACGGGCAACTCCAACTGGTCCTGGACCGAGACGGAACGGACCTGGAAGGCGCTGCCGCAGAAGGCGCGCGAGAAGCTGCCGGAGGACGCGATCGCGGCGGCGGCGGCGGCCCATTTCACGCTCGGCGGGAGCGCGTTCGACAGCTTCCGCAGGCAGGAGATCAAGGCGCCCCTGATGGCGACGCTCAACCGCAAGATCGCGTTGTTACAGAACGTCAAGAAGCGCGCCGAAGAGACGGTGGCGATGCGGCAGGCCGAGCCTGCCGTGTGCGCGCTTGCGCAGCTCGGTGAAGCGCAGATCCTGCTCGCGCAGGCGCTGGCGCAGAGCCCGTTCCCGCCGCGGCTCAACGCCGATCAGCGCAAGCTCTACCGGGCGGCGCTGGCCGAGAAGGCGCAGCCGATCTACGGCGAAGCCAAGGAGACGCTGGCGAGCGCGGATGCCAAGGCGCGCGAGCTGGGCGTGACCGGGAATTGCACCGCGAAGACTGCTGCGCTCCTGGAGAAGCTCGGCGCCAAGGCCGCGCCGCGGCCGCAGCTGGAACTGGCGCCGGCGCCGATCGCCGAGACTCCGGACCTGATCGACGCGCGCGGGCTGCAGAGCGAGCGCGCCAAGCGTCTTCTCACCGAAGCCATGGCGTCCGAAGGAAATCTCCCGCCAGATCAACTGGTTGCGAAGTTCCAGGCAGCCGCGGATGCGGAGGGCGCACCCGGTCCGGCGCTGTTCGACGTCGCGATTGCGCTCGACAAAGCGGGGCGCGGACCGGAAGCGGAGAAGGCGTATCGTACCCTCGCGCAGATCAAAGGCGCGATCGGATTCGACGCCGCGGCGCGGCTCGCGGCGCTGGCAGCCTCGCGCGCGGACGGGAAAGCGGCTCGCGACGCGCTGGCCCTCGCCGACGCCGCGCTGCCCGGAAATGTCGCCACGCGCGTCCTGCGCGCCGAGGTCGAGCTTGCGTTGGGCAATCCGGCGGCGGCGCAGTCGGCGGCGCGGATCGCGCTCGAGCAGAATCCGGCCGACGTCCGGGCGCTCTGCGCGCTGGCTCGCGCACAGCTGGCGCAGAATGCTCCCGGCGCGGCGAGGTTGCTCGCGGCACGCGCGGAGCAGGCCGATCCGCACGATGCGGAACCGATCCTCGTCAAGATGGAAGTCGCCCGTGCGGCGCATGATCCCGCCGCCGAGCTTGCCGCCGCGAAGGCTGCCGCTGAAGCGGATCCGGACTCACCGCAGGCCGCCCTCGCGCTCGGCCGCGTCCTCTTCGAGCGCGGCCAGACCGATGCCGCGCTGAACCAGCTCGAAGAAGCTGCGCAGATGGATCGCGCGTCGTATGCGGCGGCGCTGGCGTACGGGCAGGCGCTTGCCGCGGCGGGTGAAACCCGGGACGCAGAGGACCAGTTGACGCAGGCCGCCATGCTCGCGCCGAAGGCG
>VBLM01000687.1 GCA_005879095.1 Deltaproteobacteria bacterium | reverse complement strand
CGCGGCCGACGAGCCGGCCAAAGTGCGCGCGTCGCACCGGGTCGACGTGATCGCGCCGGGCGAGAAGGTGGAGACGGTGCTCGATCGGATGCGCGCCGGCAAGCCGCCGTCGCCGCCTTCCGACGCGCAGAAGCCGGGTGATCGACTGCCGGTGCGACCGCCCGACGGCGCGCGGCCGGATCGTCCGCCGGGAGACGCGCAGCCGGGACAGCAGCCGATGCACGGGACTCCCGGCAAGGGCGGTCCTCCCGGTCCGCCGCCGGGACCGCCGCATAAATGATCGTGGCAGCGCTGCTCCTCGCCGCGAGCCTCGACGACGCGCAGGCCGCGTTCGCCAACGGGGCGTACCCGGAGGCCGAGTCGCTCGCGCTCGCCGCCGCCGAACCGCCGCACGCCGGGGCCGCGCTCTACCTCGCCGCGCTGGCCCGATTCCGCGCCGGCCGGGCTGCCGACGCGCTCGAGGCCCTCGATGCGGCCGCCAAAGCGGCGGACCCGCCGGAAGCCCCGCTCTGGCACTACAACCGCGCAGCGTGCTTGTACGAGCTGCAGCGATTCGGCGAGTCGGTGCTCGACTACGAACAGGCCGCCGCCGATCCGTCGCTCGCCGCGGTCTCGCTGGTCAACGCCGGCTTCGCCGCGATCGACGCCGGCTCGCCGGAGCAGGCGCGGATGCTCGCCGATCGGGCCCGCCCGGTCGCGTCAGGTCCGGCACTCGAGCTGCTCGCCGACCTCGACGCACATTTGACTACCGACAGCGACGCCGAATACCGCGCCGGCCTCGCCGCGTTCGACGCGGGGAAGTTCGCCGAAGCGCGCGCGCATTTCCGCAAGTCCTCCGCGCTCGATCCGACCGACGGCCGCAGCCGGGTGATGTCCGGCGCCTCCGCGCTGCGTCTGGGAGCGAAGGACGACGCGCGCGACGACATCACTCGCGGCCTCGCGCTGCGCCTCGGCGCCGACGACGCGCGGGCCGCCCGCGCATATCTGAGCGAGCTGACGGCGCGCAGCGACTGGCGCTTCGCGCTGCGCCTCGGCGCGGGAGTCGACACCGACCCGTTCCAGACGGGGCTCGACCCGGTCGACTTCTCCCGCGGCGGAACCACGACCGGCAAGGCGAGCGCCGTCGGCACCACCGACTTCTCGGTCGACTGGCGATTCTTCCCGGGTGGGGATCTGTCGTACGCCTTCGACCAACTCGCCTACGCCAGCTCCGCCGCGCAGGACTACAGCCTGCAACAGCACGCGCTCGGGCTCTCGCTCGAATCGTCGATCCGCGACGGACTGCGCCTCGGCGCGTCGGCCGGCGGACAGCTGGCGTTCACCGGGCTCTCGTCGTTCAGCGGTCTGCAGGCCGTGGCCAGCCTCGGCGCGTGGGGCGCGATCGACGAGAGCGGACGCTCGACCACGCGGCTCGACCTGCAGTACACGCGCAAGCACGGGTTTTCCGGTTACGGGTACCTCAGCGGAAACCGTGCCGACGCCGTGCTCTCGCAGGAGTGGCGGCTCGACCCCGTCACGTTCGGCGGCGGCTATCAATTCCGACTCGAAGATATCGGCGAGCAGGCGTCACAACAGCCGTACGCCTACCTCGCCAACATCCTCTGGGCGTCGGCGCGCGCCCGGCTCTCCGACCGGCTCGACCTCGATCTCTCGGCCGGATACGAGTCGCGCGACTATGCACAGGCTCAGCCCGGCCCGCCGGAGCGTCACGACGACCGCTGGTTCGGAGGCGCCGCAGCCTCGCTGTGGCTGACGAAAAAGCTCGCGCTTTCAATGCGTTACGACCTGGTGTTGAACCGCTCGAACGCCGCCCCGCTGAGCTACGACAAGCACCTCTTCACGCTGGGAACGGCATGGGCGTGGTAGGCGGGTCACAATAGCGGCGAACGGCGGCGATCAGGTCATCGATGTTGAGCGGCTTGCGCAGGAAGTCGGTGATCTTCATCAGCGCCTGATCGGCGGTCTCGCGGTACGCCGAAACCACGACGACCGGGATGGTGGCCAGCCCCGGCGTCTTCAGCTGCTCGGCGCGGAAGGCGATGCCG
>VBLM01000686.1 GCA_005879095.1 Deltaproteobacteria bacterium | reverse complement strand
AGTCGGGCGGAGGCGGCGGACGCGGCATCCCCGCAGCATGCTGCCACACTGAGGTGGCGTCTAAAATCTCACCGCGGAGACGCGGAGAACGCGGAGATTCGCGGAGTCTTTTTTTTAAAAAACTCCGCGTCCTCCGCGCCTCCGCGGTGCGCTTGAAGCCGTTACTTGACCCCGAGGTCGCGCTTGACGTTGTTGCGCGTGTGGCGCGCCTTTCGCTTGGTGTCGCGGGCCGCCTTCTTCGCGTGACGTTTGGCCTTCGCGGTGCCGCTGTCGGTGCCGAGCTTGTCCTTGGCGGTGTCGACCGCATCGTTGGTCGCGTCCTTGATGTCCTTGTTGGTGTCGCCCCGGTCAGCGAACGCCGGCAATGCCAGACCCAGCGCCAGTGCAGCGATGATCCCTTTCATGGTGCCCCCTTGGTAAGGCCGGCCGGCGGGCCGGCGGTTCCTGGAAAGCTGTGCATCGCAAGAGCCGGCTTTTGGGTGTCGGTCGGCTGCCCGGTCACATCGCCGGGCTTCGACATGCCGGTGCCGGTGGTGCTGCCGGTATCGGGCGTCGTGGCGCTCGGCGCCGCGGGGCGCTGGACGCTGCCGCTGGTCGAGGTGTCCGATGAGGCCGGCGGGCTGGCGCTGATGTCGCCGCTCGAGGGCTGGCTCGAGCTGCTGCTCTCATCGGTCGTCGACTTGCGATGCATCTTGCTGGTGTCGCTGCGGCCCTGCGGTGTCTGGTGCTTCTTGTGCTTCTTCACCGTCGTCGTGGTGGTTTCGCTCGAACTCGTGCTGGTGTCGGCGCTGCCGCTCACCGCGGTGTCGGCCGGCGCGTTGACCGCGCTGTTGGTCGAGGTGCTGGGAAGCGCGCTGTTGCTGCTCTGCGAATTCGAGATGCCGGCGGTGCCCTTGTCCTCACCGTTCGCGGTGCTGCTGCTCGAGGGAGCGGCCGGGTTGGTCTGGCCGTTGTCCTTGTTGGTCGTCTGCGCGCGCGCACCGAATGCCGAGAGCGCGAGCGCGAACGCCGCCATTGCAATGATTTTCACGAGGTCTCCTCCTTTGGAGGAGACGGTGGAGACTCAGCGGCGGGAAACCAACCGACGGGCGCTTGCTAAGCCGAGAAGCTCGAGCCGCAACCACACGTGTGCTTGGCGTTCGGGTTCTTGAAGGAGAACCCGCTCTGGCCGAACTGGCCCTCGACGTAGTCGATCTCGACTCCCAGCAGATACATCGAGCTCATCGGATCGACGAAGCACTTCACGCCATTGGCCTCGAAGACCATGTCGCCGGCGCGCTCGTCCTTCTCGATGTCGAGGCTATACTGGAAGCCCGAGCAGCCGCCGCCGACCACGGCAACGCGCAGGCCGGAGCCCTGCAGATTCTCGCGCTCGATGGTTTCTTTCACCATCGCGGCCGCCCTGTCGGACAGGCGGACGGGCGTGGGAACGGCGTGGGAATGGGTCTCGGTCTGCGTGCTCTGGGTTTCCATCGTCACAGTATAGCCTTGGATGCGCTGGTTTTTCCAGGGATTCACCAAGTGCTTGCACGGCGGAAGAATACGCGCTCTTTTGCCCCGGGCGATGGGGAAGAAGGAAAAGCAGAAGGCTGCGGCCGCGGCTGCAGCGCCGGCTCCGGTCGAGGAGATCCCGATCTCGGCAGCGCCGCTGCCGCTGCTCAAGCTCGAGGCCCGCGCGCTCGGCGAGTTCTTCGAGCTCTGCTTCGCCGACAAGCGCCTGCTCGAGCTCTGCGGCGAGCTGCGGCTCTACAGCCCCGGATACCGGCTGGAGGCGATGCCGCCGGACCAGGTGGCGCGGATGCTGGCCGACGAGGTTCGAGCCGCGAAGGACGCGCAGCAGCTGATCGACAAGGCCATCCGCGACGCGCTGCGCAATCCGGTGCTGGAAGGAAAGCCGCTCACCGCCGACCACTACCGCGACCTGCTCGAGGTCTTCACCGGCGACCCGCTGCAGCACCTGGCGCGGCTGGCGTGGCGGGCGCTGATCGACGACGACGAAAAGCTGCGCGAGTACGCGCTGGCGGCCATCGACCTCGGAGTCGAGGCGCTCGACGCGCCGGCCCGGACGCAAAAGCCGCGCAAGCCGCAGCTCTCGTCCGACGTGCAGGAGCTGCGCAAGAAGACCGAAGAAGCGCTCAAGGACGCCGACCGATCGGCGAAAGAGCGCGACTCGATGCGCGACCAGCTCGCGCAGGCCCGCTCGGAGATCTCGGCGCGCGAGAAGACGCTGGCCGACGTCCGGGACGAGCTGGGACAGGTCCGCGGCGAGCTGACGCGCGCTTCCGCCGAGCTGGCGCGGCTGACCGCGGCGGGCGAGGGCAGGGCGCTCTCGGAAGCGCGCCGGCTCTCGGACGAGAACCGCTCGCTGAGCGAGAAGCTGCGCGCCGCCGCCGAAGAGCGCGACGAGCTGCGCGACGAGCTGAAATCGGCACAGCGGCCGGCGCCGGCCGCGCCCCAGCCGGTGGCGGTGGAAGAAGATCTGCCGAGCGCGGAAGAAGCCGCGACGTTCCTGATCCCCATCTTCACGCGCGAATTCTACGACTCGATCCAGAGCTGGGACCGCCGCATGTAGCGCGCCGCCTTCGACAAGGTCTCGCTGCTCGCGCGCGACTGGCGTCACGGGTCCCTGCGCGCGCTGGCGCTCGAGGGCCTGCCCGGCTACTACCGGATCCGGATCGCCACCGACGTGCGGCTCATCTACCGGCGTGGGGAGGGAAATACCCTCGAGATTCTCTCGCTGATCGACCGCGAGGATCTCGATCGCTACATTCGCCAGGCGCGGACGAGGTAATCAAATCATGGAAATCGACGCGAAATCGCTGCAGCAGAAGCTGGCCTCGGCCACGCCGCCGATGGTCCTCGACGTGCGCAATCCGCCGGAAGTGCAGGCCGACGGCGCGATCGAAGGCTCGGTCCTGATCCCGATGGATCAGTTGCCCGGGCGGCTCGCCGAAGTCCCGCCGGGCCGCGAAGTCGTCGCGGTATGCAAACGTGGCATGCGCTCGTACAACGTCGCCAACTGGCTGCGAGCCCAGGGCCGCAACGCCGTCAGCCTTCAAGGCGGTCTCGATCAGTGGAAGTCGCTGGGACTGCCGCTCAAACGCTAGGGAACATGCACGATGCCGGCGGCGCCGGTGGCGGCCAGGGCGGTCGAGCCGAGGAAGGCATTGCCGCTCACCTTGCCCTGCTTGATCGAGAGCAGCGTGACCAGGAAATAGCCCGACTG
>VBLM01000685.1 GCA_005879095.1 Deltaproteobacteria bacterium | reverse complement strand
CGATCGTGGCGACGCTTCCGTCGGGCACGGGCCCGGCTTCCTATCCCCTCTGGGTGAAGTCGTTCGCCACGCCGTCGTCGTTCGGGCTCTGGAGCTACATCGCGGTGACGCTGGGCGCCGTCGGTCCGCAGGGTCTCCAGGGTGTGGCCGGGAAGCCCGGCAAGGACGGGGCCCCCGGCAGGGACGGCACTCCCGGCGCTCCCGGGCTGGACGGCGCTCGTGGTCCACCGGGTAACGATGGCGCTGCCGGCCAGGACGGCGCTCCCGGCCAGTCGGTGGTGGGCTCGGCCGAACCTGCCGGCGCGAACTGCCCGTTCGGCGGCGCGAACTACGCCGCGTCGAGCGGCACCACCTTCGTCTGCAACGGCGCTCCAGGAGCGCAGGGCGCGCCGGGATCGACTTCGCTGCCTTCCTGCGGCGCCGGAATGACGCTCGTGTCGCTGGGCGCCGGCAACTGGGTGTGCAGCGGTTTCCTGACTGTCTCCGCGGGCGCATATCACACGGCCGGGATCAAGGCGGATGGCACCTTATGGACGTGGGGAAGCAACATCTACGGCCAACTAGGCGACACGACGACGGATTTCCGGACGGTGCGGGCGAAGATCGGCGACCTCTTCGCGTCTGTTGCAGCGGGCGGCTTCCATACGGTGGCGATCAAGACCGACGGGTCGCTGTGGACATTCGGCCACAACGACTTCGGCCAGCTCGGAGATAACACCAGGATCACGCGAAGCGACGCGGTGAAGATTGGCGACGGCTACGCGGCGGCGGCCAGCGGCCGTAATCACACCGTCGCCGTGAAGATCGACGGGACCCTATGGGCTTGGGGCAAAAACGATCACGGCCAGGTCGGCGACGGTTCCGCCACGGACCGCTGGGCGCCGGTGCACGTCGCCGACGGGTTCGCGTCGGTGGCCGCTGGCGACAACCACAGCGCTGCGCTGAAGACCGATGGCACGCTGTGGGCGTGGGGCGCGAACTCGTCCGGTCAGGTCGGCGACGGCACGAACACCCTCCGGAGCGCCCCAGTCCAGGTCGGGGAAGGGTTCGTATCGATTGCCGCGGGCTTCGACCACACGGCTGCGGTGAAGGCGGACGGAACGCTGTGGACCTGGGGCGGCAACTTCTACGGCTGCCTCGGCGACGGCACCACGACGGCCCGGAACACGCCGGTGCAGATCGGCGCCGGCTTTGCATCGGTGGCGGCGCGCGGCGGCCAGACGGCGGCGGTGAAGACCGACGGAACGCTGTGGACCTGGGGTAACAACGAGATCGGCCAGCTGGGAGACGGCACGACCACGAACCGGCACGCTCCGGTGCAGATCGGAACGGGATACACGTCCGTGTCCGTAGGCGACAGACACATGGTGGCGATCGCAGCCGGCGCGGTGTGGACGTGGGGCGGCAACTTCGCCGGTCAGGTTGGCGACGGCACCTCCACGGACCGGACTGCACCCGTCCTCATCCGCTAGCGGCCCTCAAGTGATGGCCGGCCTTCCTCCGGCCTACGCCGTCCCGGCCGGGTGCTCGAGGAAGTCGCGCTCGTACATGCGCAGGAGCGCGAGCAGGAAGGCGATCACGAGCGGCCCGGCGATGATCCCGAGCAGCCCGAACATGGTGATGCCGCCGAGCAGCGCGAGGAACACGAGCCCGGTGTGCATCTCCACCTTGCCTCGCATCGCGAGCGGCTTGACGACGTTGTCCGCGGTGGTCAGCAACACGCCACACCAAGCGGCGACGAAGATGGCCGCCGTCATGTGGCCGGTGAGGGCCAGCAACACCGCGACCGGGATCCAGATCAGCGCCGTGCCGATGACCGGCACGAACGAGGCCACCAGGGTGGCGATCCCGAGGAAGACGGCGTGGGGCACGCGCGCGATCGCGAATCCGATGGTCGCGAGCATCGCCTGGACCACGGCCGTGAGCGCGGCGCCGACCAGCGTGGCACTGGAGACGTTGGCGAACTCCTGCAGCAGCTCCTCGGTCTGGGCCGCCTGCAAGGGCGAGACGCGGCCGAGCAGGCGAATGAGGTGCCGCCCGTCCACCAGGAGGAAGAAGAAAG
>VBLM01000684.1 GCA_005879095.1 Deltaproteobacteria bacterium | reverse complement strand
TGGCAGAGCAGCGTGTTGACGCCCTGGCCGATGTCGGACGCGCCGGAAAAAACGGTGACGCGGCCGGAGCGATCGAGCTTCACCAGGATCCCGCTCTGCGGCATTTCGTTCGGATAGACCGGATACGCAGTCCCGCTGATGTACATCGAGCCGGCCACGCCGAGACCGCGGCCCGGCCCGAGCTTGCCGTGCCGCTCGCGCCAACCGGACGCTTCCTCGACCAGATCGAGGCACTTGAGAAACCCGTTCGAGGTGATGCGTTGCCCGTTGACCGTCTCGACCTGCTCGCCGATGAAGTTGCGGCGGCGCACCTCGATGGGATCGATCCGCATCTTCTCCGCCGCTTCATCCAGCGCGACCTCGAAGGCGAAGCGCGGCTGCACCGAGCCGTGGCCGCGCTTGGGCCCGCAGGGCGGCTTGTTGGTATACATTCGATAACTATCGAATCGATAAGTTCCAAATCGATAAGGACCGGTGAGCAGCTGTCCGGCGTAGTACGCGGTCACCAGCCCGAAGGACGCGTACGCGCCGCCGTCGATGAGGATCTTGTTGTCCACCGCCGAGATGCGGCCGTCGCGATCGAGCGCAACCGTGACCTCCATGTTCATCGGATGGCGGCCGCGGTGCGCGTAGAAGACTTCCTCGCGCGTGTAGAGGATCTTCACCGGCCGGCCCGTCTTGAGCGCCAGTTTCGCCACGCAGAATTCGAGGGCGAACGGGTCGCTCTTCCCTCCGAACGCGCCGCCGAGCAGCGGCTGGATCACGCGCACTTTCGCCGGCGGCAGCCCGAGCACGCGCGACAGCTCTCGGTGCACGTAATGCGGAATCTGCGTCGAGCTCCAGACGGTCAGGTTCCCGTCGGCATCGGCCCGCGCGACCGCGCAGTGCGGCTCGATCGGCACGTGCGTCGAGCCGGCGTAGAGATACTTCTCGTGCGTCACCGCCGCCGCCTGGGCCACCGCCGCGTCGACGTCGCCGAATTGCAGATTGACGTGTTTGGTAATGTTACCGATTTTGGCCCGCTCGTTGACCTTGATCTCGGGATGGGCGAGCGCGTCCTCCGGCGTCAGCACCGCCGGCAGCACTTCGTAATCGACGCGCACCAGCTTCAAGGCTTCTTCCGCCGTCCGCTCGTCGAGCGCGGCGACGCACGCGACTTCATCGCCGACGAAGCGGACGTGATCGGTGGCCAGCGCCTGCTCGTCCTGCGTCCACGGGATCACGCCGTACTTCACCGGCAACTCGTCGCCGACGAGCGTGGAGACGACGCCGGGGTACGCCAGCGCGGCTGAGACGTCGATGCTGCGAATGCGAGCGTTCGCATGGGGCGAGCGCAGGATCTTGGCGTGCAGCATGCGCGGGAACGAGATGTCGTCGGCGTAGAGGCCGCTGCCGTCGGCCTTGGCGGGTCCGTCGACCTTGGGAAACCGGTCGCCGATGCTCACGGCACGATCTCCTTCACCGCGTGCGCCACCGAATCGCTCGCCGCGGCGCGCTCGG
>VBLM01000683.1 GCA_005879095.1 Deltaproteobacteria bacterium | reverse complement strand
TGTTCGAGAGCGCGCACGACGCGGTGCTCATCGTCGACCCCGATTCCTCAGTAATTCTCGATGCCAACCAGCGCTGCGGCGAGGTCTACGGCTATACGCGCGCGGAGCTGGTGGGGATGCCGCTGCTTCAAGTGTGGCCGGCTCTCGACCTGGGAAAGCTGCCGAGCAGCGGCAGCTTCGAGGCGCAGCACCGGCGGCGGGATGGGAGCGAGATCGTGGTCGAGGTCTCGGCCGGCGGCGTCGAGTTCCGCGGGCGGCGCTCGGTGTGGATGTCGAATCGCGACGTCACCGACCGGCGGCGGACGCTCGAGGCGCTGCGCGCGTCGGAAGAGCGGTACCGGCTCCTGTTCGATGCCAGCCCGCAGCCGATGTGGGTCTATGACCGCGAAACTCTTCGGTTTCTCGCCGTGAACCAGGCGGCGGTCGAACACTACGGGTATTCGCGCGAGCAGTTTCTTTCCATGACCATCGAGGAGATCCGGCCGCCCGAGGAGGTGCCGCGGCTGCACGAGAGGCTCGCCGAGGAGCTGCAGGGTACGGCGGGGCCGACCATCTGGCGCCACAAGACGGCGAGCAACGAGCTGATGGACGTCGAGATCACCTCGCACACGCTGCAGTTCGCCGGACGGGAGGCGCGGCTGGTGATCGCCACCGACGTGACCGAGCGGCTGCGGGCGCAACAGAAGCTGTGGCACGCGGCGTTCTACGACGCGCTGACGGGGCTGCCGAACCGCGCGCTCTTCATGGAGCGGCTGGGGCAGGCGCAAGCCCGCGCGCGCGGCCGCAGCGGCGGCGGATTCGCCGTGCTGTTCCTCGACCTCGACCGGTTCAAGGTGGTCAACGACTCGATGGGCCACCGCGCCGGCGACCAGCTGCTGGTGGCCATCGCGCGCCGGCTCGACCGCATCCGGCGTGCGGGCGACACCGTGGCGCGGCTGGGCGGCGACGAGTTCGCCGTCCTCGTCGAGGGAGTGGACGACGAGCCCTCGGCCGGGCGGGTGGCCGATCGCGTTCACCGCGAGCTGTCGCAGCCGTTCGAGATCAACGCGCAGGAGGTGTTCACCAGCACCTCGATCGGCATCGCGCTGGGCGGCGTGGCCGACCATCGGCCCGAAGACCTGCTGCGCGACGCGGACACCGCCATGTATCGCGCCAAGGGGCAGGGCATCGCCAAGCACGCGGTCTTCGACATCACCATGCACGACCACGCGGTGGCGGTGCTGCAGCTGGAGAACGACCTGCGGCGGGCCATCGATCGCGGCGAGCTGCGGGTGAAGTACCAGCCGATCGTGGCCCTGAATTCGGGGCGGATCGTCGGCTTCGAGGCGCTGGTGCGCTGGCAGCACCGGCAGCGCGGCGTGGTGATGCCGGCCGAGTTCATTCCGATGGCTGAGGAGACGGGCGTGATCGGGCCGGTCGGCCGCTGGGTGCTGCTCGAGGCGTGCCGGCAGATGCGCGCGTTGCAGCAGCGCGTGCCGGGGCTGACGCTGGCGGTGAACGTATCGGGGCGGCAGATCCTGCAGCCGGACCTGGTCGAGCAGATTTCCGGCATTCTCGAGGCGACCGGGTTCGATCCGAAGTCGCTGCGGCTGGAGCTGACCGAGTCGGTTTTCGTGGAGAACGAAGCGGCGGCGGCGCGCTGCCTGCACCGGCTGCGGCAGCTCGGGTTGAAGATCGTCATCGACGATTTCGGCACCGGGTACTCGTCGCTGAGCTATCTGCACCGGATGCCGATCGATCTCTTGAAGATCGACGCCTCGTTCGTGCAGACGATGGGCGTGGACGAGAAGAACCGGCGCATCGTCGAGACGATTCTGACTTTGGGAAAGAACCTGGGCGTGGAAGTGATCGCCGAGGGTGTCGAGACCGCCGGGCAGGCGCAATCGCTGCAGCGGATGGGGTGCGCCGTCGCGCAGGGGCACCTCTTTTCCGAGGCGCTCGACGTCGAGGGGGCGACCGCGCTGTTGGCGCTGGAGGCGAACGCGCCGGCGTTCAGCGCGAAGACGAAGGCGGCGGCCGGGAATTAGAGAGGCCCGCTTTTCGGTGTTCCTTGAGCATGCAGCGGTCCATGGCGACGAACATGCCTGCCTTCCGGGCGCGCTCCGCGGCGGCCTCGTCGATGACGCCCTCCTGCATCCAGATGGCGGGGACTTTGAGGGCGATGGCCTCGTCGACGTGCGCGCCGACGAAGGCCGACCGGCGGAAGCAGTCGACCGCGTCCAGCCGGAAGGGGATGTCCGAGAGGCGCGCGAAGACTTTCTGGCCGAGGATTTCGCCGCCGCCGGGGCGCACCGGGACGATACGGTAGCCGTTGTTCTGCAGGTACATCGCCACGCTGTACGAAGGGCGGTCCGGGTCGTTCGAGAGTCCCACGATTGCAATCGTCCGGATGCGCAGGAGAAATGCCTTGATCTCGGCGGGGCTGGGATTCTGGAACGACAAGGGCCTCTCGCGTGTTGACGGCAGGCGCCGCGGCCTTTAGGTTGCGCGGTCCGCCTTCTCTGGAGCCTCGCATGAAGAGCTGTACTTTGCACGCCCTGGCCCTGGTCGCCGCCAGCATCGTCGCTTGCAGGACAGGCGGAGGGGCCCCTGCCGGAAAAGCGAGCGTCGCAATGGATCCGGGCGCCAAGGTCGCGGAAGTCGACGGGAAACCGATCACGTACGGCGACCTTTCCAGCGACAAGGACGTCGGTCCCAAAGTCCGGCAGGCGGAGGTGAAAGCGCTGACCGACCTCTACGACCAGCGCCGCGGACTGCTCGACGAGTTGATCAGCCGGCGGCTGCTGGAGGAGGAGGCCAAGGCGAAGGGCAAGACGCTCGAGCAGTGGTTCCAGACCGATTACATGAATTCGGTGCCGGAGCCCTCCGAGGACGAGGCCAAGGCGTTCTACGAGGAGCACAAGGCGCAGATGCCGCAGGGGCAATCGTTCGCGGATCTATTGCCGCGCATCAAGCAGGCGGTGAAGCAGCAGAAGCTGCGCGACGGCATGGGCAAGATGCTGGAGGGGCTGAAGGAGAAGCACCACGTGACGGTTGCGCTGGAGCCGCCGGAGCTGCCCCGCATCGAGGTGGAAGCGAAGGGGCCGGCGCGCGGACCGGCGGCGGCGCCGGTGACCATCGTCGAGTTCAGCGACTTCCAGTGCCCGTTCTGCGGGCGCGAGTTTCCCGTGATCGAGAAGCTGATGAAGGAGTACGACGGGAAGGTGCGGCTGGTGTTCCGCCATTTTCCGCTCGATTTCCATCCCTTCGCCGAGAAGGCGGCGGAAGCGGGCGCGTGCGCGGCCGACCAGGGCAAGTTCTGGGAGCTGCACGACAAGATGTTCTCGAATCACGGTATCGATTCGACAAAATTCGATAAGTGCCTCGACAGCGGCGAGAAGAAGGGCCAGGTCGACGACGATCAGAAGGCGGGAGCGGCGGCGGGGGTGAACGGGACGCCGGCGTTCTTCATCAACGGCATCTTCATCAACGGGGCGCAGCCGTACGAGCAGATCAAGCAGACTGTCGACCGGGAATTGAAGAAGAAGGGATGATTCGCGATGCGGATGTCGAAGTCGTTCGTCCCCACGTTGAAGGAAGTGCCGGCCGACGCGACGGTCGCGTCGCACCAGTTGCTGGTGCGGGCAGGGTACATCCGGCAATTGGCGGCAGGACTATATAGTATACTTCCGCTCGGCCAGCGGTCGTTATTGAA
Organism: Deltaproteobacteria bacterium; assembly: GCA_005879095.1. GTDB lineage: Bacteria > Myxococcota > Myxococcia > Myxococcales > 40CM-4-68-19 > 40CM-4-68-19. The sequence goes on along the minus strand of VBLM01000683.1, from coordinate 18 downwards.
AATTACCGAAATCGTGCG
>VBLM01000682.1 GCA_005879095.1 Deltaproteobacteria bacterium | reverse complement strand
GCCCTCGACCCGCCCGCTCACATCCGATTGATGGACGCGCTGCTCGCGTGGCTGCGCGGCTCGAAGACGCGCTCAGCGGTCCTGGTTTCGCACAGTCCAGTGGTGGACCTCGGCCTCGCGCGCGCGTCCGGCATTCCGGCGACCGAGTGGATCATCGGCGAGGAGCGGGTATGAAGAGGCCGTGGACAGTCGCGTTGATCGCGGCGGCGGGCGCGACACTCCTGGCCGCGAGCGCGTTCGCGCTGTATGCGCCGCCGGAGCTGCTCGATACCGCGGTCGAGCTGGGCGATCGCCGCCTCTGGCTCGCGCTGATCGGGTTCTTCGCCGTCGCTGCGGTCGCGGCGCGGTTGGCGCTGATCCGCCGCCGATCGTCCGAGGACGAGGTTGCCGAAGCGGCCGCCGTCCAGGGAGGATCGCATCTCCGCTGAGCTCGCCATCCGCCGCGCTGCGGGAACGGTGCTGCGCCCGTTGCGACAACGGGGATCGGCGCCGGGCCGTGCGCTGGGCGGCGAGCCGCTGCCGCCCAGACTCGCCATCGAATCCCTTCTCGCCGCGATGCGTGCGCGGTTCTCGCTCGCGTCCGACGCGGCCGATCGTCTTCTGCGTCCCGCGCTCGCCGACTGGCGCGACGCAGTGGGCTGCGCCGATCCGCTGCTGCTTCCGGCCAACGCCAACGCCGAGCCACAGCTGGTTCCGCTGCCGCTGCCGTCGTGGTGCGCGTGGTTGGTCGACGCCGGCGTGCTGCAGTGCGAGCAGCCGCCGCAGATCGAAGGACCGCGCATCGTGCTCCATGCAGCGCTGGCCGTCGTGCGCGAGGCCGAGCTGGAAGGCGTCGAACGATTTCCGCTCACCTTCGCGGGACGGTATGCGCCAGGCGGTGCGCCGTTGCATCTTGCGATCTCGCCGCCCGTCTTGTCGGCGTCGTGGCGCGGGGCGGTCTGCATCCGCGCGGCGCTGCACCGCGAAAACGGTCCGCTGCGCGTCTGGCTCGGCGCACCGGCGTCGCCGGTCACGGCCGCATCCGGCGAATCAGGCGAGACGGTCGCGACCTGGGCAGTCGATCCCGCCGGAGAACCAGCGACCGAAAGTTGGCCGGCGGGTTGGCCGCGCTGGATCGTGCTGCGAGAGCTCGAGGGCCGCGAGCCGCAGGCGCTGTGGTCTCTGCCGGCCTTGTGGCGGGCGCGGAACGGCGATGCGCCCGAAGCCGCTTTCGGCGGCGGTCCGGCTGCGCCGGTCTCGATGCGGCTCGGCGTCGATCTTGGCAGCACTTCGACGGTCGTCGTCGAGGAAGACGCGGCGACGGCGGGAGCGCCCGGCGCGAAACTGCTCTCCGGCCGCGGCGTGCCGTCCGGTTTCCGGCGGCTCGCCGGCGATCCTGCTACTGCGCATCGCTTCGGCTGCGGCGAGGCGCTGCTGGCACCTGCGGGTCACCTTCCCACTGCAGTCGCCGCCGGATCCGTGGAAGCGCTCGCGAAACTACGATCCGGCGGTGATCGCCGATCGCTTCAAGTCACCCGAGCTGCTCCTCTTGTCGGAATGGCTGGCGAATCTTCCACAGCTGGATGCGAAGAACGTGAGCCGGACATTGCTCGAGAGCTACGGCTCGCTGCTCGGACGTGCGCTGGCGGCGGCGCACGCGACGCCGCTGGTCGTGGCCGAAGGCGGGCGCTGGTCGTTGCGCTGGCCCCGGCTGGAAAAGGTGCAGGCCGTGTTGACCTATCCGCAGTGCGCCTGGACCGCGACGGCGAGCGAGCCGTTCCAGTCGGTGTTCGACGGCGTCGGCGCGGCCCTGTGCAAAGGTCTCGAAGCAGCCTGGACATCGGCGGCGCACGTTCTGGTCGCCGATCCGCTCGCCGCGCGGACGGCCAGCGGCGAGAGTACAGAAGCCATCGAAGCGTTCGTCGACTTCGGCGGCCTGACCGTGCAGGTCACCGTGCGCATACCGGAGCTGCCCGCGCGTCCGGCGCCGTTCATCGCCGGGTCATCGACGACGTATCTGCTCGGCGGCGAACGCATCCTCGACGCAGCCTCGTTCGCCGCCGCCGAGGCGGAACGCGAAGCCTTCCGCAAAGCGGCGCGCTGGTGGCGATCGCTGATCGCGCGTGGGGGGCACGCGCAGGCGCAGGAAGCCGGCGCCATCCGCGAAGCGATCTTCGGCGTCGTCCTTACCCTCGTGCTGCGGCAGATCGAAGCGACGCTGCGCCGCGCGACGCTCGATCACGGGGCGCTGCGGGGCGCGCGGCTGCGGCTCTTCCTCCTCGGCGAAGGCTGGAAGCTCGCCGCACTCGACGTTCCCGACGCGGAACGCGAGGCCGCGACGTTGCAGCGGATCGAGCAGTGGTTCGCGCCGCGTGCGGCGGCCGAGCTGGTCCGGATCGACAAGCGGCGGCTGTGCGCGGGCGCGCTGCAGGCGGCGGGCGGCGGGGCGCCGGAGGAGACGTCGGTCGAGCTGCACGGCGTGGACATCGGGTCCGGCGGCGGACTCCTGCAACGCTGGTTCGCAGTGGCGGACACGCCTTTTCCGAGGCGCGTCGCTCCGCTCACGGCCGATCCCTGGTGGCGTGAATTCGCGGGCGCCGAGTCGTCTCTGCTGCGGATGGAGCAATGGTTCGGCGCCGGCGCAGACGCGTTCGCCGGCGGGCTCGCCGGAGGGCCGATCGGATTCGACGGCACCCGCTCGGTTCTCAAGCAGTGGCTCGACGTCAGCGGCGCGTCGCTGATCGCGCTGCGGATCCATTCGGCTCTCAGCTCGCGCTAGAGATCATGGGCAAGCGGCCCGAGATGCGGATCCCGCGCTGCTCGAGCTGGCGGACCTTTTTCGGGTCGTTGGTCATCAGCCGGACCGAGCCGACGTTCAGGCTGGCGAGCATGTGCGTGGCGATGGAGTAGTCGCGCTCGTCGTCGCGGAAACCGCCGATGCCGCGCCCTTCCTGCCGCAGGTAGAGGAGCAGCCCGCGCGGCATCGAGCCGAGATGCTGCAGCGCGACCTCGAGCTGATCGCGGCAGTCGCAGCGCAGGGAACCCATCACGTCGCCGGTCAGGCACTCCGAGTGGAGCCGGGTCGGAACGTCCTCCGCACCGATCACGTCGCCGTGCACCATCGCCACGTGCTCCTTGCCGTCGCGGTTGTTCCGGAACGCGACGATGCGGAACTGTCCGAACCGGCTGGGCAGATCAGCGACCGCCTCGACCCGGATGCAGACGCGCCCCGCGCCGTATCCGGGGCAGTCGTGGTTCTTGTCGCGCTCCACCAGGTCGTCGAGGGTGGCGACGCGCGCACTTCTGCCGACGCCCTCGGCTCGATCCGGGGCGGGCGAGGAATCGACGATGGTGGCGGCGGCAGCAGTCTCGTTGGTGAGCGCGTCGATGAGGATGAACGCGCCGGTGACGTGGTTGTTCGCGTAGAGCTCGCAGACGAGCGGCCGCGCGCACCGGACCGTGATCCGGCCGATGTCGTTGAGCGCCAGCGTGTCGGCAGGCTCCCGCGCGAGCGTCTCCGGATCGAGCCGGTGGCGCACCGATTCGATCTGCGCCGGTGCGGTCCGCGTCGTGTGCTTGATCGAGTACGCGCGCCTCGGATCGAGCGGCCGCGCGCCGAGCCAGACGACGTTGGCCTCGACCTGCGTCAGGACCGCCGGCGCCGACGCCGCATGAGCGAGCAGGTCGCCGCGGCCTGCGTCGACCTCGTCCGACAGCCGCAGCACGACCGACATCGGCGCGGAAACCTGCGACAGGCTGCCCTCGAACGTATCGATGGACCGAATCCGGCTGCGCGCTTCCGAGGGCAGCACGACCACCTCGTCGCCGACCGCGATCGATCCCGAGGCGATCTGTCCGGCCAGACCGCGGTAGTCCAGGTTCGGCCGCAGCACGAGTTGGACGGGAAAACGAAACGGCGCCCGCGCATCCTCCCGCGCCGCCTCGACGGCGTCGAGAAAGCCGAGGATGGTGCCGCCCTGGTGCCACGGCGTGCGCGCGCTCGCCTGCGCGACGTTGTCCCCCAGCCGCGCGCTGACGGGAAAAAACGAGAGCGTCTCGAAGCCGAGCGGCCCGGCGAACTCGCCCAACTCGCGGGCGACTCGCGCGAACGTGCTCTCGTCGAAGCCAACCAGATCCATCTTGTTGACCGCCACCGCCAGCCGCCGGATGCCGAGCAGCGCCGCGATGGTCGCGTGCCGCCGCGTCTGCGGCAGCACCCCGAGCCGCGCGTCGACGAGGATGATGCCGGCATCGGCGGTCGACGCGCCGGTGGCCATGTTGCGCGTGTACTGCGCGTGCCCGGGCGTGTCGGCGAGGATGAACTTGCGGCGCGCCGTCTCGAAATAGCGGTAGGCGACGTCAATGGTGATCCCTTGCTCGCGCTCGGCCTTGAGTCCGTCGGTGAAGAGCGAGAAGTCGATCGCGTCGCCGTTGCGGGTGACGCGGCGGACATGCTCGATCTGATCGTCGTAGAGCGCGCCGGTCTCGTAGAGCAGCCGGCCGATCAGCGTGGACTTGCCATCGTCCACCGAGCCGATGATCACCAGCCGGACCAGCTCCTTGAGGGCCCTCAGCGCGAGGGCGTCGTCGATGACTGCGCTCATCAGAAGTACCCCTCGCGCTTCTTGGTCTCCATCGAGCCTTCCTCGTCGTGATCGATGACGCGGCCCTGCCGCTCCGACTGCCGGCTGCGCAGCATCTCGCCGAGGATCTCCTCGACGGTGACGGCGCTCGATTCGATCGCGCCGCTGAGCGGGTAGCACCCGAGAGTGCGGAAGCGGACGCGGCGCGCGCGCGGGACCTCGCCGGGCAGCAATCGGAACCGGTGATCGTCGACCACGATCAGGTTGCCGTCGCGCTCGACCACCGGCCGCTCGGCGGCGAAGTAGAGCGGCACCACCGGAATGTGCTCGAGCTGCACGTACTGCCAGACGTCCAGCTCGCTCCAGTTCGAGAGAGGAAAGGCGCGGATGCTCTCGCCCTTGTCGATCCGCGCGTTGTACAGGTTCCACAATTCCGGCCGCTGGTTGCGCGGGTCCCACTGCCCGTGCCGATCGCGGAAGGAGAAGATCCGCTCCTTGGCGCGCGATTTCTCCTCGTCGCGCCGCGCGCCGCCGAAGGCCGCGTCGAACCCGCCCTGCTGCAGCGCCTCGAGCAGAGCCTGCGTCTTCATCGCGAAGGTGTACTTCTGGCTGCCGTGATCGAAGGGATTGATGCCTTCCTCGAGCGCGCGCTGGTTTCGATAAACCAGCAACCGCAGCCCGTGCTCCGTGGTGTAGCGGTCGCGAAACGCGTACATGTCGCGGAACTTCCACGTCGTGTCGACGTGCAGCAGCGGAAACGGCAGCGGCCCGGGGTGGAACGCCTTGCGCGCGAGGTGCACCAGCGCCTGCGAGTCCTTGCCGATGCTGTAGAGCATCACCGGCCGCGCGAACTCCGCCACCACCTCGCGGATGATGTGAATGCTCTCGGCCTCCAGGCGGCGAAGGTGCGAAAGCGACTGGCTTGGCGCGCGGGTCATCGGGCGGCCTCCACG
>VBLM01000122.1 GCA_005879095.1 Deltaproteobacteria bacterium | reverse complement strand
ACCGCTGACGGTCACCACCGTGCCCGACTGGTTGGCGGCGCCCGCGGCGGTCACCGTTCCGGTCACGGCCCCTCGCGATGCGGCGAGCGTCACCGCGCCGAGGCTCACCGTCTGCCCGGTCACGACGGAGATGCCGATCGGAGGGGCCGAATCGAACGAAGCGTGCGCCAGGGTCGCCTGGTAGCTGCCGGCCCGCAGCGAATCGAACGACCACGCGCCGGACGCACCGGTGGAGGTGGAGAGACTGACCGTGACACCGCGGAAATCCTGTCCGGTCAGGGTCACGGTCGTTCCGCTGGCGTCGGGCTCGAGCTCGAGCAAGGCCGCGCCGGAAATGTTCGCCGTCGCGACCGGCTGCAGGGTGACGGGAGTGCCCGGCAGCGCGGTGGTCCCGTTGCGCACGACGAGCACGCCGGAGACGGTGGTCCCTTGCCACTCGGCCGGTTTCGACGCTGCGACCGTGTAGGTTCCGACCGGCACACCGGAGAAACCGAACGCGCCCGCCGCGTCGGTGACGGTCGAGAAGCTCGTCGTTTGCAGCGAAACGACGACCCCGGCGGAGCTCGCCGCACCGGCGAGCTGGAAGGCGCCGGCGATCGCGCCGCGCGAGAGCGCCAGCGTGACCGGCAAGAGCGGCAGCGTCTCGCCCGGCCCGATCGCGATCTGGGCGCGCTGCGCTTCGTACCCGCTTCGCTGGAACGCAACCGTCCGCGTGCCGAGGATGGCGCCCGACAGCGACCAGCTTCCGTCGGCGAGCGTCTGCGTCGACAACGACGTTCCCTCGATGGCCACCAGCGTTCCGGACAGGTCCGACCCGCCGGCCTCGAGGAGCGCCTTGCCGGTCACCGTCGCCGGCAGCGGCGAAAGGACCACCGGCACCACCTGCGCGACGTCCTGCGCGACGATCGTCACCGCTCCGGAGGCGCTCTGGTACCCGGGCCTCTCGTACGCAACGGCATAGGCGCCGACCGGAACGCTGTCTGCGCGCCAGTTTCCGCCGGGTGCGGTCTGGACGCTCGCGACCGCGGTCGAGTTCTGCATCAGCGTGACGGCGATGCCCGCGCTGCTCGCGGCGCCGGCCAGCATCGCGTTGCCGGAAGCGGCTCCGCGCTGGCGGATCAACGCAATCGCGGCCAGCGACGTCGTCGCCGCCGGTGAGATCGTCGCTGCCGCCGTCTGCGTCGCGTAGTCGGCAGCCGCACACGTGACGTTGTACGTGCCGGCAGGCAGCGGCGCGAGCGCGAACTTTCCCTGCGCATCGCTCCGGGCCGTGGCGCTCACCGTCGCGCCGGCCAGCGTCACACCGGCCGCGCTGAGGGTGACCCCGGAGAAATCGGTCCGGCCCTCGAGCGTGACCGTACCGGAAATGCCGCTCGGCCGCGCCGGGAGCGTCACCGCAGCCATTGCGGTGACCTGTCCGTCGGCGACTTGCACACCCGCAACCACCTTGTCCTCGAAGCCGATCCGGGATGCGTTGACCGTCCACGTTCTGGCGGGAACGCGGTCGAGGACGAAGTTTCCCATCGCGTCGGTCAGGGTCGCGCCGTCGAGCCCCGCGGCGGACACCGTCGTTCCGCCGTGAAAGGACTCGCCTTCGAGCTGGACGCGGCCGCCGATCGCGCCGCGCGCGACCTGAAGCTGCGCCGCGGGCGCGGTCACCGTCTGGTCGCCGTCTTCGAGGCGGATCACGATCCCGGAGACGATCGCGCTGCGGTATCCGTCCCTCGAGCCCTGTACCGACCAGGTCCCCGGCGACA
>VBLM01000681.1 GCA_005879095.1 Deltaproteobacteria bacterium | reverse complement strand
GTACGGTCCCAACGAGGAGCGCGGCATCTTCCGCTCCACCGACGGGGGAGAGACGTTCGCGCGGGTCCTCTATAAGGATGCGGATACCGGCGGGGCGGACGTCGCCATCGATCCGGGAAACCCGCAGGTCGTCTACGCCTCGTTGTGGGAAGCGCGCCAGGCGCCTTGGGAAAACGGCGAGTTCTCGGGTCCGGGCAGCGGGCTCTACAAGTCCACCGATGGCGGCGCGACCTGGCGGCAACTGGTCAAAGGCCTTCCCGATTTCGAGCACGACGGGCTGGGCCGGATCGGCATCGGAATCGCGCCGTCTCGCACCTCGCGCCTCTTCGCCACCGTCCAGACGAAGAAGGGTGGCTTCTTGTACCGTTCCGACGAGACGATGCCGGCGAGAGCTGGGCCCGCATCTGCGACGACGCCCGGGTGGCCGAGCGGGCCGACGACTTCGCCGAAGTGAAGGTCGACCCGCAGGACCCCGAGACGGTCTTCACCGCCAGCGTGGCGGTGTGGAAGTCGACCGATGGCGGCAAGACCTTCCTGGCCTTCCGTGGCGCGCCGGGCGGCGACGACTACCACCGCATCTGGATCGATCCCGCGCGCTCGAGCACGATCCTGATCGCGTCCGATCAGGGCGCGATCGTCACGGTCGACGGCGGCGCTTCGTGGAGCAGCTGGTACAACCAGCCGACCGCGCAGATGTTCCACGTCACGGCCGACAACGCCTTCCCCTATCGGCTCTGCGGCGGACAACAAGAAAGCGGATCGGCCTGCGTCTCGTCGCGCGGGCCGGACGGAGCGATCACCTTCCGCGACTGGCACCCGGCAGGCGTCGAGGAGTACGGCTATGCCGCGCCGGACCCGCTCGACCCTGACATCGTCTACGGCGGCAAGATCTCGCGCTGGGACCGTCGCACGGGGCAGCAGCAGGAGGTCGCTCCGGCGCCCTTGAAGAGCCCCAACTACCGGGTCGTCCGGACGCAGCCGGTGCTCTTCTCGCCGCTCGACCCGCACACGCTCTATTTCGCCTCCAACGTGCTGTGGAAAACCGCCACCGGAGGGCGCAACTGGACGCGGATCAGCCCGGACCTGACGCGGCCCCGCTGGGACGTTCCGCCGAACGTCGGCAAGTATCGCGGCAGCGACGAGGCCACGCCGTCGCAGCGCGGAGTGATCTACGCGGTCGCCCCTTCGCCGGTCGACGCGCGCACCATCTGGGCCGGCAGCGACGACGGCCTCATCCACGTGACGCGCGACGGCGGCCGCACGTGGCGCGACGTCACGCCCCTTTCGCTGACGCCGTGGGCGAAGGTTTCCATCCTCGAGGCCGGACATTTCGACGTTCGCACGGCGTATGCGGCCATCGACACCATGCGGCTCGACGACATGCGGCCGCACCTCCTGCGCACGCGCGATGGCGGCGGGAGCTGGGTCGAGATCGTTTCCGGCCTGCCCGCCGGGGCCATCGCGCGGGTGGTGCGCGAAGACCCGCGGCGGCGCGGGCTGCTCTTCTGCGGCACCGAGCAGACGGTGTACGTCTCGTTCGACGACGGCGATCACTGGCAGTCGCTGCGGCTGAACATGCCGGCGACGTCGATCCGCGACCTGATCGTCAAGGACGACGACCTGGCGGTGGCGACGCATGGGCGCGGCTTCTGGATCGTCGACGACATCGAGCCGCTGCGCGAGATCACCGATCAGATCGCGGCTTCCGAAGCGTACTTGTTCCAGCCGCGCACGGCGTTGCGGGTGCGCTGGAACACCAACACCGACACGCCGCTGCCGCCGGACGAGCCGGCCGGACCGAACCCGCCCGACGGCGCGGTGATCGATTACCTCTTGAAGGCGCCGGGCGAGGTCGCGCTCGAGATCGTCGATCGGTCCGGAAAAATCGTCCGGCGGTTCTCCAGCGCCGAGAAGGCCGAGCCGCCGCGCGACGACGGGAACGTGCCGCGCTGGTGGATCCGGCCGCCGCCGCGGCTGTCGGGTGACGCGGGGCTGCACCGATTCGCCTGGGACCTGCACTGGGACCCGGCGCCGCACGTGCTCGAGGGCGGCTATCCGATCGCGGCGGTGCCGGGGAATACGCCGAAGGAACCGCGCGGTCCGTGGGCGCTGCCGGGAAAGTATACCGTGCGGCTCACGGCGGCTGGACGCACGCTGGCGCAGCCGCTGGTCGTGAAGATGGATCCGCGCCTGAAGACGCCGCCCGCGGCGCTGCAGCAGCAGCTTGCGCTCTCGCAGCGGCTCGCGGCGGCGCTCGACCAGGACTTCGAGGCGCTGATGCAGGTTCGCGAAGCGCGCAAGCAGCACCCCGACGACAAGCGGCTGGAAGAACTGGAGGGCGGAGGCGAGCGGAAGAAGCGCGAGGAGAAGCCGGCGCTCGCACCGTGGAACTCGCGCCTGGCGGCGCTCTACGATCTTCTGCAGTCGAACGACGCCGCTCCGACGCCGCAGGCGGTCCGGGCTGCGGAGCAGGTGCTGAAGGAGACCGCCGCGCTGGTCAAGTCAACGGCCGCCGCGCTTCACCTTCGCTAGCTGGGCCTCGATGTTCTCCAGATGTTGCCGCATCGAGACCTCGGCGGCCCGGCGCTCGACGACCTCGGTCCGCAGCGGGCGCAGCTCCTCGAAGGCGCGGCGGCGCAGCTGGAGCCGGCGTACGTCGGCCTCGTCCAGCGCCCACTGCGCCATGGCCCGGGCCTCGTCCTCCAGCTCGGCCAGCTCCTCGT
>VBLM01000006.1 GCA_005879095.1 Deltaproteobacteria bacterium | reverse complement strand
GAGCGAGGCATAGAGCCGCGCCTCCTGCGCATTCAAAGCGAGCTCTTCCACCTTGCCGATGCTCATCCCGCCCGATCGCACCACCGGCCGCAGCAGCCGCTTCCCCAGCCGCGCGCGCAACAAAGGCACTTCGAGCCGGCGCACCGACTCGGCCAGAAGCGTCCACTTCGATCCGAGCGGAAACGCCCCGGGCGGCGCCGGCGCATCCTTTTCAAACGAGAACTTCCCGCGCCACGACATCAGCGCGCGTTCGAGCAGGAAGCGGGCGTAATCGCCGAGCAGCTTGTGCGCGTCGGCGGGCGGAATCAGCTGCATCTGGAAGAGAACCGAGACGACGTCCTGCCCGCTCTTCGTCGCCTGCTCCTCGCTGCTGGAGGAAGCGCAGCAGGGAGAGATCGGGATCGTCGGTGCTGAGATGCTCCGGCGTACCGCGGCGGAAGCTGATGGTCAGCATCCGCCCTTTCCCCAGCTCCAGCACCAGCCGGCCCAAAGCGTTGGTCAACGCCGCCAGCGCGTAGAGCCGGACCGGCGACAGGTCGGCGAGGCTTCCGCTCTCGGGCAGCTCGAGCGGCTTTTCGGCGACCGGCGGCGGCTCGGGCGCTATCGGCTTCGGAGGCGGCGGTGCAGCCTTCGTCTCTGGAGCCTCGACGGGCTCGTCCTTGATCCCGAAGGCCTCTGCGATCGCCTTGGAGATGCGCGGCTTTGCGCTCGCTGGCGGCGCTGCCTTCTCCACCTTGCGCGGCGGAGCGAGCAAATCTTTTAGTTCTGGAAAGTCGGTGCCCGGCCGCCAGTTCTGGCCGTCGAGCGAGGCTTCGCACTTCTCGGTGAGCTGGCCGCGCAGGCGGTCCAGGGCCTCCAGCGTGTAGGGGCCCCAGGTGCGCCCCTGCTCGGTCCGTACCCAATAATTCCGATCGGCCACGCGACGAGAATATCATGGCGCCGTGCGCACCACCGTCCGCGCCCGTCGCGCGCCGAGGCCGAATGCGACGCTTCTCTGTCGCCGCATCGTCGCCGACATGGCGCACAAGCTGCCCGAATTTTCGCACGTAAAGGCCTCCCGCATCCTCTTCGTGGCGGGCGAAGCCCGACGCGGCTCGAGGGCGACCATCCGGCCGCTCGCCGGTTCCCGCATCTCGCTCAAGGGCAAGCGCGCGCTCTACTGCGTCACCTTGCGGCCGAAGTTCTTCCGCGCTTCGACGCCCGAGCAGCGGGTCGAGACGCTGCTCCACGAGCTTTTGCACATCTCCGCGTCGTTCGACGGCAAGCTGCACGGCGGGCGCCGCCACTCGACGCTCTCGAAAGCGAAGTTCGAGGCGTTGTTGCGCCCGCTGGTGCGCCGCTACCTGGCCGATGCCGATACCGCCTTGTTGTCGGGCCTCGCGCACGACGGCGAGATGGTCGCCCGCCAGTGGCTCGAGCGCCCCACCGGCCGCACTTCGCGCCAGGCGTATTCGGAGAAACACCTGTTCATCGGGCCAGTGCAGATGATTACGCGGCGGCAGCTGCATTCTTGACGGAAGCGCTGCAAAGCGCGAGGGAACGATCATGAAAATCGCGGTCCTGACCGGCGGCGGAGATTGTCCGGGGCTCAATGCGGTGATCCGCGCCGTCGTCCGGCGCGGCGAGCAGCTCGGGCTGGAAGTGATGGGCGTGCGCGAGGGCTGGCGCGGCTTGATGGACCCGCCCTTGCACGACCGCCTCACGCGGGAAGCCGCGAGTGGCATCCTCCACCTCGGCGGCACCATCCTCGGCACCAGCCGCACCAACCCGTTCAAGAAACCGGGCGGCGCGGAGATGGTGATCAAGAACCTCAAGGCGCTCAACGTGGGCGCGGTGGTGGCCATCGGCGGCGAGGACACGCTCGGCGTCGCGACCAAGCTTTCGACGATGAACGTGAACGTCGTCGGCGTGCCGAAAACCATCGACAACGATCTCTCCGGGACCGACCTGACGTTCGGTTTCGACACCGCGGTGCAGATCGCGACCGAGGCCATCGACCGGCTCCACTCGACGGCCGAGTCGCACAACCGCGTCATCGTCTGCGAGGTGATGGGCCGGAACGCGGGCTGGATCGCGACCCACTCCGGCATCGCCGGGGGCGCGGACGTGATCCTGATTCCGGAAAAGCCGATCGACATCGACGTGGTCTGCGAGCACATCCAGCGGCGGCACCGCAGCCGCGGCGTGAAGTTCTCGATCGTGGTGGTGGCCGAGGGCGCGAAGCTGGGCAGCAGCGAAGCCAGGGTAGCCGAGAAGCTCGACGAGTTCGGCCACATCCGGCTGGGCGGCATCGGGCAGCAGATCTCGGAGTTGATCGAGAAGAAGACCGGCTTCGAGACCCGCTCGACGGTGCTGGGCCACATCCAGCGCGGCGGCTCGCCGACCGCGTTCGACCGTGTGCTCGCGACGCGCTTCGGCGTGCACGCGGCGGACATGGTCTCGCGCGGCGAGTGGGGAAAGATGGCCGCGCTGCGCGGGAACCAGATCGTCAGCGTGCCGCTGGCCGAGGCGACGGCGAAATTGAAGACGGTCCCGCCGGAGTTCTTCGCGGTGGCGGAAGTGTTCTTCGGGTAGGCGTAGTATCCGCCGCGATGGCCGGGACGCTGACGCCGGCGATGGGGATCAAGCGCGGCGTTGGCGCGCCGGCGCCGGTGCCCGCGCTGTACGTCGCCCTGTATTGCGAGCGGCCCACGGCACCGCCTTCGCGGCACTTGCTGGCCGGCGTCGATCGGGTCCTGCTCGGACGCGCCGAGTCGCGTGAAGAGATCCGCCGCACGAAGGAACTTTCGCTGGCGGTGGTCGATCCGTGGATGTCGCAGCGGCATGCCACCATCCGGCTGTCGGGCGCGCGCTGGATCGTCGAGGACGCCGGGTCGCGCAACGGGACGTTCGTCAACGGCGCGCCCTGCACCCGCGCGGCGCTCAGGGACGGCGACCTGATCGAGCTCGGCCACACGCTGCTGCTCTTTCGCGACAAAGTCGCCTCGCAGCCGCCGCTCGATCTCGACGCCAAGCAGCTCGAGGCGCCGGCCACCGGTCTGGCCTCGTTCTCTCCGGCGCTGGCGGGAGAGATCGGCCGGCTGCGCACCATCGCGCGATCGACGGTGAGCGTGGTCATCCACGGCGAGACCGGCAGCGGCAAGGAGATCGCCGCGCGCGCCCTGCACCAGCTCTCCGGCCGGCCCGGATCGTTCGTCGCCGTCAACTGCGGCGGCATCGCCAAAACCCTTGTGGAAACCGAGATGTTCGGCTACCGCAAGGGCGCGTTCTCCGGCGCCGACGAAGATCGCCCCGGGCTGATGCGCAGCGCCGACAAGGGCACCCTCTTCCTCGACGAGATCGCCGACCTGCCCGCCGCGGCACAGGCCGTCCTGCTGCGCGCACTGCAGGAATCGGAAGTGATGCCGGTCGGCGGGACGCGGCCGATCAAGATCGACGTGCGGGTCCTCGCCGCGACGCATTACGACCTGCAAAAGCAGGTCGCCCAGGGCAGCTTCCGCGCCGACCTCTTCGCGCGCATCTCCGGCTTCACCGTGCGGCTGCCCCCGCTGCGCGAGCGACGCGAGGACCTGGGCCTCCTCATCGGCGAGATTTTCAAGCGGCTGGCGCCCGAGATGCTCGACCGCATCTCGATCACGCCTGCCGCCGCGCGCGCCCTCTTCGCGCACTCCTGGCCGCTCAACGTCCGCGAGCTGGAAAAGTGCCTGGGGACGGCCCTGATCCTGGCCTCGGGGCAGCCGATCGACGTGCCGCACCTTCCCGAGTGGGCGCACCCCGCCGAGCCGTCGGCGACCGAAAAGACCGACAAGGAGCTGCGGCCCGTGCTCACCGACGACGAGCTGCGTCAGCGCGACGAGCTGCTCGCCCTGCTCAAGGAGCACCGCGGCAACGTCTCCTCGATGGCGCGGGCGATGGGCAAGGCGCGGATGCAGGTGCAACGCTGGCTCAAGCGCCACGGGCTCGATCCGCAGGATTTCCGCTGACCGCCACACCTGCAACGACGGTGCAACAGCGGCGCTACTCGTCTCGCGACGTTGCACCTACATTTCAGTACAACGTGAAATCAGCCACTTGACGTACCCGGCGAGTGGCACGCGACGTGCTCTTCCCCTCCCCGAGAAGGGGAGGACCAAATGCGCAAACTGATCCGTGAGTGGGGATTTCCGGCCGGTCTCGGTACGCTCTGGGTGATCGCTCTCGTCTACACGCTGCATTCGGTGAGCGGGTTGCCGCATCCGGTGCCGCGCGAGGCGCCCGCCGCGCGTGAGAGCAGGGCGACCAACTCGTAGGCCGCGCAATGGTATACGAGCAAGCATGTCGGAGAGCCGGCGCGGCCTGCTCAAGAAAACCCTGGGGGGAGCGGCGCTGCTCGTCGCCGCGGGAGCGGTCCCGGTGGCTCTGCGCAGGACGAAGCTGCGCCAGCCGCCGAAGGGCCGCCCCCTCCAGTTCTTTTCCCCGGCGGAGTACAGCATCTGGGCCGCCGTCGCCGATCGCGTCCTTGCCCGGGAAGCGACCGCCGCGACGATGGAGGGGGACGGCGCCGCGCAGGCCGCGCTTCGGGGGGAGCGCCGGCCTGCGGCGCCGAGCCCGTCGGAGATCGACGTCGCCGGGAAGGCCGACGCCTTTCTCGCCCCGCTGCCCGAGTCGGACGCCAAGGACTTGAAGCAGCTGCTGGCGCTCTTCGACAACGCGCTCTTCAGTTTCGTCATGGGGGGGCCGGCGCGGCCGTTCACGCAGATGGACGCGGCCGAGCAGGACGCGCACTTGAAGTCGTGGCAGACCTCGCGGCTGGCCATCCGCCGGACCGGGTTCCAGGCGATGAAGCGGCTCTGCTGCGCGCTTTATTTCTCGGACCCTTTGACGTACGCGTCGGTCGGATATCCCGGCCCGCCCGTCGAGCTGGTGAAGACGGTCCTCGAGTCGCACAGATGATCCGCACGGGGAGCGACAGCGATCTCGTCCTCAAGCCCGACGTCTGCATCGTCGGCAGCGGCCCCGGCGGGGCGATGGTCGCAGCCCGGCTGGCGCGGGCGGGGGCGAAAGTGGTCGTCCTCGAGGAGGGCGGGTACCACCGGAAGGACGAGTTCGACATGCAGGAGGCGACGGCGTTTCCGCTGCTGTACCAGGACCGCGGCAACCGCGCGACGGCCGACCTGTCGATTTCGGTGCTGCAGGGCCGCGCCGTCGGCGGCGGCACGGTCGTGAACTGGACCACCTCGTATCGCACGCCCGACGACGTGCTCGCGTACTGGCGCGACCACTTCGGACTGGCGCTCACGCCTTCGGATTTGCGGCCGCACTTCGAGGAGGTCGAGCAGCGGCTCGGGATTCAGAAGGTCGATCTCGAGGACACCAACGCCAACAACCGCGCCATCTACGACGGCTGCACGAAGATGGGCTGGCAGGTGGACACGACCAAACGCAACGTGCGCGGCTGCCTGCGCACCGGGTACTGCGGGATGGGGTGTCCGGTCGACGCCAAACAGAGCGCGACGCTCACGTACCTGCCCGACGCGGTGGCGGCCGGCGCCGACGTCTACGCGAACTGCCGGGTGAGCAGGATCGAGTGGTAGGACCGGCGCGCGACCGCGGCCATCGGGCACCTCCTCTACAATGAAATCGAGACCGGCCGGCACGTCCGCGTCGAGCCTCGCGCGCTGGTGGTCTCGGTCGGCGCGCTCAACTCACCGGCGCTGCTCTT
>VBLM01000680.1 GCA_005879095.1 Deltaproteobacteria bacterium | reverse complement strand
CCCCGCGCGATCAAGGGCGCCCTGACCCGCGCCGCGGAGGCCGGGTTCGATACCTGTGCCACGGTGGCCGCGAACAAGGTGACGTTCAACAACTGCGTACAGACCGAGAGCGGCTTCAGCGTCTCGCTCAACGGCAGCATCTCCGCCACCGCCGGCCACGTCTCGTGGAGCATCTCGGCCGGCTTCTCCGGCAGCGACAACGGCGAAACCATCAGCATCAACATGCACCACACCGGCGACATCACCGTGACCGCGACCAAGATCGTCGGCAACGCGGCCTCCGACTTCAGCGGCAGCGTCTCGGCGCAGGGGCAGAGCGCGAGCTTCGGATTCGCGGTGGCGGTGCTCTTCGACCTGACGTATCAGACCTCGCCGACCAGCTGCGTGACCGACGGTACCGTCGAAGTCAGGCGCGTCTGGACGGCGAAGCCGCAGGGCGCGACCGGGGCCGAGTTCGCCGACGTCGGCGTCAAGCTGATCTGGAGCGGGTGCGGCACGTTCCAGGTGGCGCACTCGCACTGATCAATGCTTCTGCTCGAGCGGCGAGCCGTCAGCGAGCGGCTCGTCGCTCCCGGGCACGTAGTTGGGATTCTTGCGCAGGATTCCCGGACCGCCGTCCCAGCCGAAGAGGGCGAGGATGGTGTGGTACAGGCCGACCGCCGCCATGTACACGGCCGCCAGCGCCATCACGCCGAAGCAGGCCAGGAGTCCGTACATCCAGGGCCGAGCGGCTTCGGCCGGACCGCCCGAAACCCGCGCGTGGACGAACCCGCCCAGGCACGCCAGCACGGCGACGGTGAGAAGCGCGGCCCCGGTGCGGAGAAACTTCGGCATACCCCTCTATACCTCGACCGCGGCTGATCTAGACTGCGCGAATGGCGATCAAGCAGAAGCTGGGTGATCTATTGGTGCGCGATGGACTCATCACCGAGTCCGACCTGCGCACGATGCTCGCGCAGCAGAGACAGCACGGCGGCCGGCTCGGTGAGCACCTGGTGCGGGTGAACCTCTGCACCGAGGAGCAGATCGCGCAGGCGCTCGCCCGGCAGCTCAACATTCCCTTCAACGACATGAGCGACCCGCCCGCGCCCGCGCTGAGCAAGCTGATTCCGCACGAGAAGGCGACGAAGTTCCAGGCGCTGGCAATGGGCAACAATCCGTTCGCGTCGCGGCTGCCGGTGGCGTTCGGCGATCCGACCGACTTGAAGGCGACGATGGAGATCGAGAAGGTCGTCGGCCGGCCGATCCAGATCCTGTCGGGGCCGGCTCTGCTCGTCCGGCGGGCGATCGAGGCCGCGTACAACAGCATCGACCTGCGCGACGAAGGGACCAGCGAGTTCCAGGTGACCGACGTCCGCGGGGGAGCGCGCAGCGTGAAGGTCGCGTCGCGGCAGCCGGTGCCGGACGCGCAGGAGGAGGACGTCGCCGAGCTGAGCGAGAGCGACATCGAGCCCATCGAGGAGGAGCCGGAGGCGCCGCAGGCGGCGATTCCGCGGCGCATCGCGCCCGGCGGGGCGCGGGCCGATTCCGGCGACGAGGCGCTGCGGATGGTGTGGGCGATGGCGGACCTGCTCATCGAGCACGGGTACTTCACGCGCGCGGAGCTGATGAAGAAGCTCCGGTCCTAAATTTCGAAGCTCGCGCCGCAGGAGCAGACTTCGCGGGCGCGCGGATTCTGGAAGCGGAAACTTTCGGCTCTGGGCAAATCGATCACCGTGCCGTCGAGAAGCGGCGCGCTGGCGCGATCGATCGCGACGCGCACTGCCCCCGCGTCGACGACCGTGTCTTCGGGGCCCGCTTCTTCCACGAAATAGAGATCGTAGGTGAGGCCGTTGCACCCGCCGGCGACGACGGCGACGCGCAGCATCCAGCCCTTGACGTCGGCCTGCGCGGCCCGAGCCTGGATTGCTTCGATGGCGCGCTGCGTGATGGTCAGCGTTTATCGCTCCGTCACTCTCAGCGCCTGCAGTTCCTCGTCTGACAATGTGGCAAACGCTTCGACACAGCCGGGATCGAATTGCGTGCTCGCGCAGCGCCCGATCTCCAGCCGCGCCTCGGCGAAGCTGGCGGCGCGCCGGTACGGCCGGTCGCTCGTCATCGCATCGAGCGTATCGGCGATCATGAAGATGCGCGCTCCGAGCGGAAGGGACTCGCCGGTCAGGCCGCGCGGATAGCCGTTTCCGTCCCACCGCTCCTGGTGCGCGAGCACGATCTCCGCCGCGGGCCGGAGAAAGTCGATGCTTTCGAGAATGCGGTAACCGACCTCCGGATGCTTGCGCATCTCGGTCCATTCCGCGTTCGTCAAAGGCCCCGGCTTGAGCAGGATGCTGTCGGGCACGCCGATCTTGCCGATGTCGTGCAGCAGCGCGCCACGCCCGATGTCCTCGAGCGGTTCCTCGGCGATGGCCATCTTCCGCCCGATGGCGAGCGTGTAGCGGACGACGCGCTGCGAGTGATCGCTCGTCTCGTGCTCGCGGGCGTCGAGCGCGTGCACCAGCGCCGCCAGCGTGCTCCCGTATGCCTGCGCAATTCCCTGCAGCGCCGTCTGCAGCTCGGCGGTCCGCTCGCGCACGCGGCGCGCGAGGCCCTGGTGGTACCGCGAGCGCGCGTTGGCGTGCCGGCTGCGGCTCCAGGCGCGCTCGACGGCGCGCACCAGCTCGGTCACCCGTGGCGGCTTGAGCAGGTA
>VBLM01000124.1 GCA_005879095.1 Deltaproteobacteria bacterium | reverse complement strand
GGAAAGGTGCGATGAGCTGCTGACCGAATTTCCCGGCGCGGACGTGCTCGACATCGGTACCGGAAGCGGCGTGATCGCATTGCTGGCGGCGAAGCTGGGCGCCGGCCGTGTCGTCGGCACCGAGAACGACCCGGTCGCGCTGCAGGCTGCGCGCGAGGGAGCGGAGCTCAACGGCGTATCGAACGTCGAATGGCTGCTGGTCGATCCCGACGAGGTGCGCGGCGAGTTCGGCATCGTGATCGCAAACATCCTCCTCAACACGCTCGAAGAGCTGGCGCCGAAGATCGCGCGGAAGGTCGCGCCGCGTGGCCGGCTGGTGCTGTCCGGCCTGCTTGCGGCACAGGGGGACACTGCCGAAAAAGCCTACACGGCTTTCGGTCTGCGGGCCGCCGGATGCAAGGAGCGCGAAGGCTGGATTCTCGTCGAGCTGGAGAGGCCATAAGCGATGCATCGGCTCTTCATTCCTCCCGATCAGCTCGCTTCACCGCGGGTGAAGCTGACGCCGGAACAGGCGCGTTATCTCGGCACGGTGCTGCGGCTGCGGCCGGGCGAGGAGATCGAGGTCTTCGACGGCAAGGGCGCGCGCTTTCGCGCCTGGCTGCAGGACTCGCCCGAGCTCGACGCGGCGGTGCTGCTCCTCGACGAGCCGCTGCCCGAAGGCCCTGCGCGCGCGGTGGACGTGGTCCTCGTGCAGGCGCTGGCCAAGGGCGAGAAGATGGAGCTGGTGGTGCAGAAGGCGACCGAGATGGGTGCGACGCGCATTCTGCCGCTCGCCTCCGAGCGCGCCGTGGTGCGGGTCGACACCGAGCGCGGCTCCGCGAAAGCCGAGCGCTGGCGCAAGGTCGCGCAAGAAGCGGCTCGGCAAAGCGGGCGTGCCGACGTGCCGCGCGTCGACGAGCCGGCCGGGTGGGACGCGGTGTTCGCCGTGCTGCGCGACGAGCCGGCCCGGCGCGGCCTTCTGCTCGATCCCGAACAGGCCGGGCTTCGTCTCGGTCAGGCTGCGCGCGGCGCGCGGCGAGTGCTGATCGCCATCGGTCCGGAAGGCGGTTTTTCGGTGGACGAGCGCGAACGCGCGGTGCGCGGTGGCATGTTGCCGGTCGGGCTCGGCCCTCTAGTCCTGCGCACCGAAACGGCCGGCCTCGCCGCCCTCGCGATCGTGCTGCATGTGCACGGCGAGCTCGGCTGAACCACTCTTGACAGCGCGGCATCGGAGGTATGGGCTGAGGTTGACGGAGGCCGCCATGCTGCACCTGGCCGTTCCGCTCTTGATCGCCGCCGGTCTTCCCGGCGTTTCCGCACGTTCGCCGGCGAAAACGCTCACCATCTCGCTCGAAACGGTGGAAGAGCGCGCCTGACCGGGAGCGATCGCGCCGGCGGACTGGCGCGATCCCTCGAACGCCTGGTTCTTCGTCACCGGTCCGACCGCGCGGCTCGACGAGCAGGAGCTGGCGGCCGGCGTGATGTCGTCGCTGATCGATCTGCGATTCGTCAGCGGCGCGCTGCGGCTCTTCGTCGTCGGCAGCCCGCTGCGGAGCGGACTGCAGTTCACCAACGCCGGCTGGAGACCGCGCTGGCCGTTCTGTTAATGAGCTTTGGCGTGCTCGAGGCAGTACTCGGTCAGCTTGCCGTGGCACCGTTCCTGACAATCGCAGACGCGGAACTCGAGCGACGGGTCGTCCTTGTCGCTGCGGCCGCACTTGGCGCAGACCCGCGTTCGCCTCTCGGCCGGGCCGAATCCGGACGGCGCGCGGCGGCGGATTCCGGCAGCGCCGCGCAACCGCGAGACGAGGTCTGAACCGCAGAAGAGCAGGAAAACCGCGAGCGCCACGACGATGGCCGCGCGCGTCTGCAGCCCTCCCGCGATCAGCTGCCAGACCATGTAGGCGCCGCTGAGCAGGCCGAGCCACTTCACCTTCACCGGCAGGATCAGCAGCAGCACTTCGTACTCGGGAAATTCGACGGCGAAGGCGAGGAGCAGCGAGGTCGCCACCCAGCGGCCGGTCACCGGTCCGACCACGAAAGCGATGGCGAGCGTGGCGAGCGCGCCGAGGAAGAAATAGAGATCGAAACGGAACGATCCCCACTGCGCTTCGAGCGCGCTGCCCATGGTGTGCAGGAACCAGAGGCCGAGCGCGGTCCAGAAGAGGCCGGTGGTCGTCATCGGCCCCGCGGGTGCGAAGAGGAACGTGAAGGCGCGCCAGATCTCGCCGCGCAGCACCGCGTCCGGATCGAGCCAGAGGAAGCTGACGGCTTCCGGCTTGGCGAAGACTATCAGGTGAAGGACGCCCGAGAGCGCGACGAGCCAGAGGATGATTCCCTCCGGCGCGTAGCGGCCGAACCTTCGCTCGAGGCGGGCAAGCAGCTTTTGCACGACCGCCTTGTTAACATCGCCGCCCGATGGATCCCATTGCGAAGTTCATCGAGCTGCTCGACCGGGCGCGGAGGACGCCGGGCATCCACGATGCGACCGGCATGACCCTCGCCACCGCCGACGCGGAAGGACGGCCGTCGGCGCGCGTGGTGCTGCTCAAAGGCGTCGACGAGCGCGGGCTCGTCTTCTACACGAATACGCTGTCGCGCAAGGGGCGGGAGATCACCGCACAGCCGCAGGTGTCGCTCAGCTTCTGGTGGCCGCAGATCGACTCGCAAGTGCGCTTCGAGGGTCGCGCCGCGTGCGTCAGCGATTCCGAGGCGGATGCCTACTTCGCCACCCGGCCGCGCGAGAGCCAGCTCGGCGCGTGGGCGTCGCAGCAGAGTGCGCCGCTCCGCTCACGAGAGGAGCTCGAGCTGCGCTTCGCCAGATTGGCTCGGGAGTACGAGCACAAGACGATCCCGCGGCCGCCCCACTGGAGCGGATATCGCGTGGCGCCGCTCACGGTGGAATTCTGGTCGAATCGGCCCGGCCGGTTGCACCACCGCGAGCTGTACACGCGGCCGTCGCCGGACGCGCCGTGGTCGATGACACTCCTGAATCCCTGAGCTTCGTCACTTCTTGGGGCCGACCATGTCTTCCGGACGCACCCACTGGTCGAACTGTTCCGAGGTGAGAAAGCCGAGCTTCAGCGCGGCTTCCTTCAAAGTGATGCCTTCCTTGTGCGCGGTCTTGGCGATCTTCGCGGCCTTGTCGTAGCCGATGTGCGGATTGAGGGCGGTCACCAGCATCAGCGACTCTTTGAGCAGCTTGTCGATGCGCGTCCGGTCCGGCTCGATGCCGACCGCGCAGTTGTCGTTGAAGCTGCGGCATCCGTCGGCCAGAAGCCGCGCCGACTGGAGAAAGTTGTGGATGATGAGCGGCTTGAAGACGTTGAGCTCGAAGTTGCCCGAAGCGCCGCCGACGTTGATGGCGACGTCGTTGCCGAAGACCTGGGCGCAGAGCATGGTCATGGCTTCGCTCTGGGTCGGGTTGATCTTGCCCGGCATGATCGACGAGCCCGGCTCGTTTTCCGGAATGCGCAGCTCTCCGATCCCGCAGCGCGGACCGGACGCGAGCCAGCGCACGTCGTTGGCGATCTTCGTCAGCGACGCCGCCAGCGTCTTCAGCGCGCCGTGAGCGAAGACCAGCGCGTCGTGCGTCGCCAGCGCCTCGAACTTGTTCGGCGCCGAGGTGAACGGATGCCCGGTGAGCCGCGAGATCTCGTGCGCGACCCGATCGGCGAATTCCGGATGCGCGTTGAGTCCCGTCCCCACCGCCGTTCCGCCCACCGCCAGCTCGCGCAGGTGATGCAACGCGCTCTCGACGTGGCGCAGTCCGTGATCGAGCTGCGCGACCCATCCGCTGACCTCCTGGCCGAGCGTCAGCGGCGTCGCGTCCTGCAGATGGGTGCGGCCGATCTTGACGATGTCGCGAAACTCCTCGCTCTTGTGCGCGAGCGTGTCGCGCAGCAGGCGGACCGAGGGAATCAGGTGATCGACCACCGCCGGCACTGCCGCGACGTGCATCGCGGTCGGGTACACGTCGTTCGACGACTGGCCCTTGTTGACGTCGTCGTTGGGATGGACGAGCCGTTCCTCCCCGCGCTGGCCGCCGAGGAGCTCGCTGGCCCGATTCGCCAGCACCTCGTTCATGTTCATGTTGGTCTGGGTGCCGGATCCGGTCTGCCATACCGCGAGCGGAAACTGGCTGTCGTGCGAGCCTTTGATGACCTCGTCGGCGGCTTCGATGATCGCCTTGCCCTTGCGGGGATCGAGCGCTTTCAAGTCCAGATTGACCTGCGCCGCGGCCCGCTTGACCTGCGCCAGGGCCTTGATCAAGGCGGGCGGCATCTTCTCGGTCGAGATCTTGAAGTTCTGCAACGAGCGCTGCGTCTGCGCGCCCCACATCGCGTCGGCGGGGACTTCGATGGGACCGAAAGTGTCCTTTTCGATACGCGTCGTCATGGGCGCGGAATAACACTTTCCTTGACCGGATGCAGTTCCACCGTACCGTGCTTTCGATGCCTTTCGACGAAGAGCGGCCGAGGCAGGCCTCAGGCTTCAGGCCTCAGACTTCAGGCCAGAAGCCGACGGCGTCTCGGCTTGCGGCATGGCTCATCGATGCTGTCCTGCTGGCAACGTGTTGCACCGGTTTCGTCTATCTGGCGGGACGGGCGTGCCGCGTGACGTACTGGATCGATTTTGTCCGCGACACTTCGCCCCTGCTCGCCACAATGCTGGGACTGCTCGCGGTCGCCTACTCGTTCGTGTTCGTCGTCCTGCGCGGCCAGACTCCCGGGATGGCGGCTGCGGGACTGCGGGTTACCACGCTCCACGGCGACGATCCGACGCCGATCGAGGCCTTTCTCCGTGCCCTCCTGTCGCTTCCCTCGGCTTTTCTCGGCTTTTCCGGTTTTACGCTCGCGCTCTTCGATGCCCGCGGCCAGACCCTGCACGACAAGCTCTGCCGCTGCGTCGTCCGGATTGACTGAGCAGCACAGGCACGTCTAGAACGCTGCCGTGCCGGAAGCGAAGCAGTACATCCTCCCCATCCCGCAGCGCCGCGGCGTGATGTTCTTCCTGCTGGCGAACGCCTTCGCCTTCGCGCTCTGCGGGTCGATCTGGGCGCTCTTCTGGTACGGCGATTTCTTCACCGGCGCTGCCCGCGCTGTCTGGTCGTTCCTCGCCACGCACTCGGGGTGGACGGTGGGCGCGGCCTTGAGCCCACTTTTCGCCGCGCTGGTCCTTGGTTACGGCTATGCCCGCCGCGCGATGGCCCGCCGCGCGCGCGAGAAGGCGGAAGCGCTCGCGGCCGCCGCCGCCCGGCTCGGGACCCGGCTGCCGCAGGCCTGAATTGATCGTCGCGCTGATCCTCGCCGCGCAAGTCGATGGCGCCCTCGTCCTCAACGGGCGAGCGGGCGCGGACGGGCTGAAGGCTTTTCTAACGACCGCCGGCACTCACACGCGATCTCTCTCGCCGGGTGCAATCGGCGACCTGCTGCGGGACACGGTCGGCGTCGATCTGCTCGCCGAGCAAGCACAGTGGTCGCTGGCGAAGCGCGGGCCGCGCACGCTGGTCATCTGGCACAAGAATGTCGGCCTCTCGGCGCCGCTCTCGAATGCGAGAAAAGCGCGGGCAGCTTTGAAGACCTGGCTTGCGGCGGCGCCGAAAAACCGCGCTGGACGCGTCACGGGGAACCGGCTCTTCACCGCTTCCGGACGAGAGGCATCCGCGCTGCTCAAATCGCTTCTGCGTCTGAAGCCGTTCCGCACGACCGGGCTTGCGTGGGTCTACGTCAACGGACGGCCGCCGCTTCAGGGCGCGACATTCCGGATCGACGCGTCGTCGACCGGTCTCGTCGCGCGCGGGCTGGTGACGCCGCTGCGCGAGCCGATCCTCGCCGGAACCGCGCCGGCCGGATGCGAAGGTGGTCCGCCCGGCTGCCTGCGCGCGGCGCTGGGCGGCACGGGCCGCGAGCTGCTCGCGTTCGCTTTTGCGAGGTTGGGCCTGCCGGCGCCGCCGGATTCGCCGGCGCTGATCGCGCGCCTGCTCGGCATCGACCCGCAGCAGCTCTCCGATGCGCCCTCGCTCCCGCGAGCGCTGCACGTGACCGCGACCGCGGAGCCGCCGGGCCCGCCGGGTCCCGCGCTGATCGGCCAACTTGATTTGGCGGACATCGATCAGGCGCTGGCGAAGCTGTCGCCGATCGACGCGGTCCGGGGCGCGCTCGCGGCCGAAGCCTACGCCGCCCACCTGCTCTACGGCCCGCTCTTGAGAAATGCGGGGCCCTTGACCATGACGGGGACGCCGGCGGCGAAGGGGGCGGCCGAGATCGAGATCCGTCTGCCCGTGCGTTAACGACCGCTATACACGCCGACCGCGCCGCTTCGAAAGGCGACAATCACCTTGCGCGGCGTCCCGGGCGCGATCTGGATGTCCCAGATCGCGCTGCCGGCGTGTCCACCGAGCGCGCCGCTGCCGTACTGCAGGATCGACCCGTCCGGCATCATCCGGGTCACGCCGTGGCCGTCGCGGTAGCCGATCCAGACGCTGTCGTCGACCGGATCGCGGACCACTGCTCCCAGCGACTGACTTGGCAGGTATTTCGTCAGCTCGCCGGCGAGATGGCCGTCGTGATCGAGCAGCCGCATGCCGTTGGTGAACGAGGCGATGAACGCGTACCCCGAGGGCATCGCCGCGATACCGCTGACGTTGTCGTAGTTCCAGTCGGCCGGGTTCTTCGCATCCGGCTCGCGCGAATGCCAGTCGGAGGGCGGGTCCCACCGCTCGCCGATCGGATCGGGCCAGACGTCGATCCGGTTCCAGTACGCGGCCTGCGCCGGCAGGTCGTGCGAGATGTCGCCCGCGGTCGCGCTGCTCGAGGCGTACAACTCGGTCCGCGGCTGCGCCTTCCAGTAGTCGCCGCCGGCCTCGCCGAAACGGAAGCGGGTGGTCCGGATCATGCCGCCGAACCAGACGTCGAAGACAGTCGCGCCGGTCGAGTCGAGGTGCGCGACGGTATCGAGAGCGATGCCGTAGTACGCGTCGGTCATCATCCAGCCGTGGATGTCGTTGATGCCCGGATGGACGTGCTCCCAGACCGCGCCGTTGTCGGCGAAGCCGAGCGCGAAGCCGTGGTTGGCGCCGATCCAGACGCGGTTCGAGCCGTGCTCGTAGAGGATGCGCCGCACGCTGCAAAGCTTTTCCCGTCCGAGCGGCTCGTTTCCGACCACGCCCGGTCCGGAATAGATGTCGTAGTGCCAGACGCTGATGCCGCCGCCCGCGAGGCTGACCCGGTCGGCCTCGCCGCTCTTGTAGATGGACGGATTCGCCTTTTCGTGGTCGGCGAGCGTGCCGCCGAAGCGGTCCCACTCGTCCTCGCAGCCGTCCTTGCCCTGGTAGCCGACGAAAGCCGTCCCGGCCGGACCGCCGGAGATGCTGATCACCGGCGTAGCGTCGAGGCTCGGACTGCGGTCGGCGGGCGAGCCGTCGGGCACGCCGTAATCGGCCGCGACCTGGCCGCGGAGATAGCCGTAGGGATGCAGGCCGTCGCCGAGGCCGTATCCGCGGAACGAGCCGCTTCCACTTACCTGCACATACACGCCCGCGTTGCCGCCCGCGACCCAGAGGTTCCCGCCCTCGTCCATCGAGGCGCCCATCACGGTGCCGGACGGCAGACCGGCGCTCGGGAACGTCCAGCCGTCGGAAGTCGAGATGGTCGAGACCTGGCCCAGCTTCGTCATCCCGCCGTCGGTCGGCCCGGCATCCGGCGGACCCGCATCCGGACCGGCGTCAGGACCGGCATCCGGCGTGCTCGCGTCGGGTCCGGCATCGTCCGGCATGCTGGCATCCACCGGCCCGCCATCTTGAAGCGGGCCGATCTGCAGCGAGGGCGGTCCCGATCGACTGCACGCAGCCGCCAGCAGCAGCACCAGCGCGCGGCGCATCACTGCCCCTTGTAGAGGGCGATCGCCCCCGCGTACGTGACGGGCAGCTTCGTCGTCGGGTCCTTCATCGTGAAGGCCCGGAAAGCGACCGCCATCCGCCCCGCGCCGGCCTGGATGTTCCACACCGGCGCGTTGACCAGCTTGTCGCCGAAGACCTTGTCGTCGTAGTTCGCGATCAGGTTTCCGCCCGAATCGATGCGGCTGATGTCGAACCCCCAGCGCATGCCG
>VBLM01000677.1:3097-4850 GCA_005879095.1 Deltaproteobacteria bacterium | reverse complement strand
CGGGAGGCCTGCGCGACGTCCGAGAGGCTGATCACGCCCTTCAGGATGTCGCCTTCGCACACGCACATCCGCGAGATGTGATTGCTCGCCATCAGATCGGCGGCACGTGAGATATCGTCTTCCGGTTTGCAGGAGATCGGGTTCTTCGACATGATCTCGCCGCACTTGACCGCGCGCGGGTCCCTGCCGCCCTCGAAAGCGACCACGCGAAGGACGATGTCGCGATCGGTGAGCGTGCCGATCAGCCGGTGCCCGCCGGCGTGGTCCTTCTCGCAGATGGGCACGAAGCCCACGTTGTCGCGGTTCATTCTTCATCAATTCCTGGCAGCGCATGGCTCCTCCTGGCGGTGACGATAGGGGCTCTCGTCGCGGCGCGCCCGCCAACCCGGCACGCCGGCGGCCGGCCGAGCCGCAGGCCGTCAGAGGGGATGGCCGATTACTTGCGCCGCTCGACTTCGGAGAGGCTGAAGTAGTTCCCGGAGTCGTCCTTGAAGACCGCGGCGAGGCCGTAGGGCATCTGCTTTGGCGGACTGGGGAACTCGACGCCGCGCGCGCGCAGATCTTCGTATGTCGAATGGATGTCCTCGCACTCGAGAACTCCTCCGCCCAGCGCGCCAGACTCGACCGCGGCCCGCAGCGCGGCCGTGGCCTCGGCGCTGGTCGCCGGTCCTCTCACCGGCATGAGGATGATGCGGACGTCGGGCTGGGTCTTCGGCCCGACGGTGAGCCAGCGGAAGTCGCCCATGCGGGCGTCGTCGCGGACCTCGAAGCCGAGCTTGTCGGTGTAGAACGCCCTGGCGCGATCCTGGTCGAGCACGTAGACGGTGGCGTGGGTCAGCTTGACGATCATTGTCGTCTCCTCGTGGAGACGTCTGGTAACGCAGGGCCTGCCCGCTGCGCTTCTCCGAAATTGCCCAACCCGTGGAAGAGGAGGAAGCAGGCGGGCACGAACGCCGACTGCACGAGACGCGGGACCGGAATCGTGCAACGCGCGCGCCTCTGCCAGTCCCGCGGCGACAGCCCGGTCCGGCGGGCGAAGAGCGAGCTGAACGAGCCCAGGCTGCTGAAGCCGACCTCGAGACAGGTTTCGGTGACGCTGGCCCCCGCCGCGAGCGCGCGCTTGGCGACATCGACCCGTACGCCGGTCAGGTAGTCGTGTGGCGTTGCGCCGTATACGGCGGAGAAGAGCCTGAGGAAGAAGTACCGCGACAGCCCTGCTTCGCGCGCCATTCCGTCGAGCGTGAGCGTGCTCTGGTAGGAAGCGTGGATCAAGTCGCGCGCGCGGACCGCACGCCGCAGGTTCGACCGGGACAGCGAAATATGCTGTGCAGCGATCACTTCGGCCTCAGCTCGGTCGTCGAAGCCACCTGGTACATGAAACCGCACGATCGGCGCCATCTCTAGCATGCGCCCGCGGGTGCTGCTGGCGCGCGGCAATCTCGGCCCGGTGCTGCAGCGGGGTTCGCGATCGGGCTCGCCGGAGTCATCGTCCTGCTCGGGTTCGATGTCGCAGGCGGCGATGCGCTCGTCCTTGCGGAGATGGCGCTGGTCGTCGGCGGCTACGCGCTGGGGCCGCTGGTGATCGCGCGCAGACCGTCGGACCTGCCCGCGCTCGAAGTCGTGGCGGTCTCGTTGACGCTCTGGGCGGTGGTCTACCCGCCCATCGGCATCGCGCTGCTCCCGCAAGCGTTGCCGCCGCTGCGGATCCCCGGCGCGATCGCCGGCCTCGGGGTCGTCTGCACCGCGCTTGCCT
>VBLM01000677.1:0-3031 GCA_005879095.1 Deltaproteobacteria bacterium | reverse complement strand
GTGCAGCTGGAGCTTCACGCTGAAGATATAGTCCACTCGACCGCCCGGCCGTCGGCGAGCAGCGCCGGCGAATAGAGGCATCGCTCCAGCGACTCCATGACCACTTGCTTCATGTACGCTTCAGCGAAGCGAACAGCTTCACAGTTGCGCGCTCGGGGCTCTCCATCCCAATCGGTCCGCACGGTGCTTCAGCGAGTTCGAGCGCCGCGGAAGCGAGGGTTTGACCGGGCGCGGGATCGAGCATCCTGTCGAAATCGTTCATCGTGCCAAGAATCGACCGGTTGATCGTGCGCGCGAACACGATCTGCTCAATCTGCCGCTGTTCCTCCCGGATCTGTTGCGCGCGAATGCCGAGCGCGGCCAGCAGCTGTCCGAGGGCTTCCGCGAGCCTCGGCGCCAGCGAGGCAGGATCGCGCGCGGGTATCAGGACAGGCAGCAGTGTCCGTGCGCTGACCGCGAGGATCAGCGGCTTGCGACGCACCCACAGGACGTTCGCGTACCAATCTCCGAGGAGAGTGGATGAACCCGGCGCGTGCTCGACGGGCCTTTGACGCACGCGCCGGAGGAGCCTCCGGGTGCACCGCAGAACGACCATCCCGCCGAGAATATCGCTTCATCCTTTTTTCATTTCCAGTGTCGTTTTCGATTGACGGATTTCAGCGCGTCGCCGCTCGCAAACACACGTGAGCAGCGCGGGTGGGCGTCTGGAGCCCGCAGGTTCTCGCTCGGCGCTGCATTCGAGCAGCGGCGTTCACGCGTGGCTCCGACCGCGAAATCGCGTCACGGCACGCCTGCGGCGGTGGGAAAATGTCGTGGTACGAAAGTGTCATGAACACCCTTCAATTGCTGTCGAATCGGGAACTGCTCGACGCCACTCGCGCGCTGGCGAGAGAGGCATGCGAAGTCGAAGCAGACCTGCTCGTCCATCTGGCGGAGATCGACGAGCGCAAGCTCTATCTGGATGCGGCGTTTCCGTCTTTGTTTGCATTTTGCGTCGGCGAGCTCGCGTTCTCCGAGGATGCCGCGTACAGCCGCATCCTCGTCGCGCGCGCCGCGCGCCGGCTGCCGGTGGTGATCGACGCGCTGCGATCTCGTCGCGTGCACCTCACCGGCCTGCGCCTGCTCGTGCCCCACCTGACTGCGGAGAACTGCGAAGAGGTGCTCGCCCGCGCGGCGGGAAAGTCGAAGCGCGACGTCGAAGAGCTGGTCGCGCGCCTTGCGCCGCAACCGCCCGTCGCGGCCCTCGTTCGCAAGGTGCTGGCGGCGCGGATGACGCCGGTATCCGCGCCGGTACTGCCCGGAGGATTCCTGGAAGGTCCAGTTCACGGCGAACGACTTGTTCCGGAACAAGTTGCGCATGGCGCAGGATCTGTTGCGCCATCGCGTGCGGGACGGTGATCTCGCCGCGATCTTCGAACGGGCGCTCGACCTGCTCATCGAACGGGTGAAGAAGGAGCGCTTCGCGTCAGGCTGCAGCCCGCGCACGCCGGCCGCGACGAAACCGTCCGAATCCCGCCACGTCCCCGCCTCGATCCGGCGAGAGCTTTACAAACGCGACGGCGGCCGGTGCGCGTTCGTCGACGAGAGCGGCCGCCGCTGTCCGGAGACCGGCTTCCTCGAGCTCGACCACGTCGACGGCTACGCCCGAACGCGCGCGCACGCCGCAGACGCGATGCGCGTGCTCTGCCACGCCCACAACCAGCACGCCGCCGAACTCATCTACGGCCGCGCGAAGATGGAAGCCAGTCGCGCACCAAAGGCTACCCCGAAACAACCCCGGCTCTTGTGAAACCGCGTGCACCACCTCGGTCAGATCCGATTATCTCGAATCAAAGCGTCGGCGACTGCCCTCGGCTACCCCCCTGCCGCTTCAGAGTTGCCCACGTAGATGGCGACCGGCGCGCCGACGGCCGTGACGATGGCGACGATGGGGATGAACGCCGCGACGACGTTAGACCATGTCGGGTCCATCCGGCGCTTCTAGATCCTGGTGGCCTCCGGACCCCAGGGGCTCGGCCGCGCGTCGAGATAATCCACGAACCACCGAGCGGCGAGTCCGGCCACCACCTCGAGCGCGCCGGATTCTTCGAAGAGATGTGTCGCGCCCGGAACGATCTCCAGCTGCTTCACTCCTGGCAGCTTCGCGAGCGCCTCGCGGTTCAGATCGATCACCACCTCGTCCGCTCCGCCCACGATCAGAAGGGTCGGTGCGCGCAATCTCTCGGGCCGGCCGCCGCGCGAGACCACCGCCCCGATGCGATCGGGCTCACGCGCAGCGGTCACCAGCGCGGCTGCCGCTCCAGTGCTCGACCCGTACAGATCCACCGGGAGAGTTTCCGTCTCTGTCTCGCGCGCGAGCCATTCCAGTGCGCCGCCGAGCCGATCCGCCAGCAGGCCGATGTCGAAGCGCAAATGACGCGTGAATCGCTCCTCTTCCTCTTCTTGCGGCGTGAGCAGATCGATCAGCAGCGTGGCAAGCCGCGCCCGCTGCAGCGCTTCCGCGACGAAGCGATTTCGCGGGCTGAACCGACTGCTGCCGCTGCCGTGCGCGAAGAGAACCACGCCGCGGGCGCTGTCGGGAACGGCGAAGCTTCCGCCGATGCGAATTCCTGGACGAAGACCCAGCTCGATCTCGCGCTCGCTCACGTCCATGACGCATCTCCTCGAGCCGGCTCGCCGGCGCCATCGAGCAGCTCGCGCACTTCCGCGTCCGAGGTCTGGACGAAGTCGTCGTACCAGAGCCCGACGGCGCGGAACGGTTCGGGAGTCGCCGCGCAGACCACCTCGTCGGCTTCCGCCTTCATCTCCGCGCACACGGACGGAGCCGCGACTGGAACCGCGACGATGATGCGACCGGCGCGCTCCTGCCGCAGCGCCCGCACCGCCGCGCGCATCGTCGAGCCGGTGGCGAGGCCGTCGTCCACCAGGACTACGGTGCGATCCGCGACCCGCATCGGCGGTCGGTCGCCGCGGAAGAGTTGCTCGCGCCGCTCCAGCTCGCGCCGCTCTTTCTCCGTCACCTGCTCGATCT
>VBLM01000678.1 GCA_005879095.1 Deltaproteobacteria bacterium | reverse complement strand
CCCATGGTGTACGGACCGAGCAGCCGCGCCAGCGACCACTGCGGCGAAAATGCGATCTGGCCGCCGTGGGTATGGCCGGAGAGCACCAGCTGCGCGCCGGCCCTGGTGCAGAGCTCGAACAGCGAGGGCCGGTGCGCGAGCATGATGCGCGGCTCCTCGGGGGCCGCCGCCCGCAGCGCGCGCGCCGGATCGACGCCGAGGGCGCCGCGCGACGGATCGTCGACGCCGCCGATGAAGAGCGAGCCGCGGCCTCGCTCGACGCGCGCGCCCGAGTTGCGCAGGAGCATCGCCCCAGCGTCGCGGACGGCGCGTTCGGTTTCGCGCGCGCCGGCGAAATAGTCGTGGTTGCCGAAGATGGCGAAGGTGCCGAGCTTGCCGCGCAGCTCGCGGAAGGCGCGCGAAAACGGGCCTGCGGCGCACGGGCTCACGTCGAGCAGATCGCCGGTCAGCACCACCAGGTCCGGCTGGAGCGCCGCAGCGGCGCGCGTGATCCGCATCCGCTCCTCGGACATCAGCGCGCCGGCGTGGATGTCGGAGAGGTGGAGTATCTGCAATCCGTCGAGATCCGTGTGCAATCCGCGGATCGGGATCTGGTGACGGGTGAGCTGCGGCGAAAGCTCGGCCTGCTCGATGCCGATCACGGCCGCGGCGCCGGTGGCGCCGATCAACCCCGTCGCGGCACGGGCGAGGAAGACCCGGCGTGGTTCGGCCAGTTCGCCGGCACTGACCGCCGCCGGCACGCGGCGCGCGACCGAGAGCGCGAAACCGAGCGCCAGCATCAGCGGGATCGAGAGCACCTCGAGCGCGAGCAGCGGCTCGACGAGAAACTCGCGCAGCGGCGCGGCCAGTTGCACGCCCGAGCGCGCGGCGGCCATGAAGCAGACGAAGAACAGGGCCAGCGCGGCGAGGCCGAGCCCGAGCTTGCGCCGCTGCGGGAGCTGCTCGGGCCGGGGAAAGAAGAGCGCGCAGAGCGCGGACCAGAGGCCGATCTGGACGGCGGTCAGAACGAGGAGGATGGGAATGAATCGCAACGCGGCCACGGCGGTAGTCTACTCCGGAGGACGCGTCTTCCACCGGCGGTGGACCCAGAACCAGTGATCGGGATGGTCGCGGACGGCTTGTTCGACGGCGCGCGTGACTTTTTGAGTCAAATCGATGACCGCTCGATGCCCGCGCTCGCTGGTTTCGAAGGGTCCGCACACTTTTACAACGTGCGTTCTATTTTTAGAACGCGTGGGGAAAGCCGCGATCAGCGGAGCTCCGGCGCGCAGCGCGTAGACGGCCGCGGCAGGCGTCGTGCATGCCGGCGTGCCGAAGAAATCGACGAAGACGCCGCGGCTCGGCCGCATGTTCTGGTCGACGGCGATGCCCAGCACCTCGCCGCGGCGCAGCGCCGCCACTGCCGCGCTACTCGAGCACCAGCCAGCGGTTGAACGCGCCGCGGAGCCGGCGGCCGATCAACGTCAGCTTGACGCCGCGCTTCGCCACGGCGCGCGCAAGCAGCTCGAAATTTCCGTAATGCGCGATGGCGACGACGACGCCGCGGCCTTGCGCCCGGGCCTTCTCGTAAATCTCCCAGCCGTCGAACTCGACCGGCGGCATCGGCAGCGCCAACTCGGCCAGACTGCGCCCGAGCTGGGCGTAGGCCGCGCGCGCGAGCTTGCGCCGCTCGGCGGGCGGTTTCTCGGGAAACGCGCGTGCGAGATTGTCGAGCGCCACCCGCCGGCGGATGCCGAGCCAGTACGCGAGAACGCTGAGCGCGGCGCCGATCACAGGACCGTCCCGAGCGCGGCGTCGAGCGCGTCTTCGCCATGCAGGATGCGCACCTCGACGGGTACCGACACGATGCCGTGCGGTTCATCGATGCGGACGAGATCCTTCTCGGTGGTCACCAGCGTCGCCCCGCCGGCCTCGCCTCGCAATGCGCTCAGATCCTGTGCCGAGTACCGATGGTGATCGCGAAACCACCGCGTGCCCGCGACGTCCGCGCCGAGGCCGCGCACGGTCGCTTCGAACGAGGCAGGGCGAGCGATTCCCGCGAAAAGGAACACGCGCCTTCCGTGCAGATCGGCCTGGGCAGCGTACGCGCTTTCGACGGCCGGCCACGCCGGCAACGAAGCCGTGCGTGGATCGCGCGGCAGATCGCAGCGCGTCAGCCAGAGGAGCCCGCGCTGCACCCGCCGCAGCGCCGCCGGCAGCTCGCGCAGCGGACCGCGCGGCAGCAGGTGGCCGTTGCCGAACGGGTTCGACGCATCGGCGACGACGATGTCGAGATCGCGCGCCAGCGCGTGGTGCTGCAGGCCGTCGTCGAGAATCAACACGTCCGCGCCGCGCTGAACCGCCATATCCGCGAGCAGCGCACGCCGCGGTCCGACGAAGACGGTGAGCCCGCGACGCGCCATCAGCAGCGGTTCGTCGCCGACTTCCCCGACCAGCGACTCGGGCGACACCTGCATCGATGCGCGCGTGCGGCGTCCGTACCCGCGGCTGAGGATCGCGGGCCGCAAACCGCGAGACGCAAGCCGCAAGCCGAGGTGGATCGCGACCGGCGTCTTCCCGGCGCCGCCCGCAGTGAGATTTCCGACCGAAATCACCGGCGCGCGCGCACGCACCTGCCGGACCGAGGCCCGATGGACGGCCGCTCCGGCGCGATACGCGAGCTCCAACGGCGCGAGCGCCAACGTCCAGAGCGGCGGACGCTCCACCCACCAGAAGCTCACGGCAACAGCTCCGCGATCAGCCGCGCATCCCGCGCGCTCGCTCCCCGCACCGACGAGACCGCTTCGCGCGCCAACTCGCCGAGCTTGCGGATCTCGTCCGGCCGCGCGAGCAGATCGCGCATCAGCCGGAGCAGCGCGACCGGATCACGAACCTGGAGTCCGCCCCGCCCGACCAGCACCTGCACGCTGTCGGCGAAGTTCTCCATCCGCGGCCCGAACAAAACCGGCTTTCCGCACGCCGCCGGCTCGAGGATGTTCTGCCCGCCACGCCGCCCGAAGCTGCCGCCGACGAAGACTACCGTCGCCAGCTGGTACGCGCGCACCAGCTCACCGATGGTATCGAGCACGATGACGGATTCCGGGCCGGCCGGTTGCGTTCGCAATCGAGCGGAAAGGCCCATCGCTCGCGCGAGCGCCAGCACGCGCCCGGCCCGTTCGATGTACCGCGGCGCGATCAGGAGGCGCAGGTCGGGATGATCGTTGCGCAGCGCGGCGAAGACCCGCAGCAGCGCGCCCTCCTCGCCCTCGTGTGTCGAGCCGCACACCCACAGCCGTTCCACGCCCAGGCCGAGCGCGACGCGCAACGAGTCGTCCGGGGCATCCGGCACGCTGACGGCCAGCGCGTCGAACTTGGTGTTGCCGGTCACCTGCACGCGATCGCGCGGCGCGCCCAGCGCCAGCGCCCGCTCGGCCTCCTCGTCGGCGCGCATCATCAGCACGTCGAATTTCGCTAACAGATTACCGACCAGTGCGAACATGATTCGATAACGCCGCACGTTGCGCGGCCGCAGCCGTCCGTTGGTCAGCGCCAGCCTGACGCCCGCCCGTGAGGCCGCGTCGATCAGCTGCGGCCACAGCTCGGTGTACTCGAGGACCAGCACCGAGGGCCGCAGCGCCGAGAGCGTGCGCCGGCAGGCCCCGGGAAGATCGTAGGGAAGAAACGTGACCAGGTCGGCGAGGCCGCGCAATTTTTGCGAAGCCATCGACGCGCCCGAATCGGTAATCGAAGAGATGATCACCCGCGCATCCGGCCGCAGCGTCTTCAGCTCGCGCACGATCGGCACCAGTCCGAGCACGTCGCCCGCCGACGCGCCGTGCAGCCAC
>VBLM01000123.1 GCA_005879095.1 Deltaproteobacteria bacterium | reverse complement strand
GGTCGTCGAATCAAAGGCCGGCCAACCGCTACTCGCGGCCGTTGATGCAATCCAGCGCGAAGTAGCCCGCAAGCGCCTCCGAGTCTCGCGTAAGGAAATCGCCGCCGAAGTCCGCGCCACGCGCGCCGAGCGCCGCCGCCGCGGGTGAGACTCGTCTTCGACACCAACGTCCTCGTCTGCGCCCTCGAAAGACAAAGAAAATGGTCAGAGCCGCCCTGTAAGCCGGGTCCTGTCTCGCCGGGTCGTTACCTCCCCGGCGGAGGCGGACATTCCTCTAGGACCGGCATTGCTGCCGGCCTCCAGCGAGCTACCCGGGAGCGCGGCGGGCCACCGCATTGCTCCCCTATGTGCTCTTTCTCCGGGTGGGGCTTGCCGTGCCGCCCCTGTCGCCAGGAGCGCGGTGCGCTCTTACCGCACCGTTTCACCCTTACCGGCTTTCGCCGGCGGTTTGTTTTCTGTGGCGCTTTCCCGCGAGTCGCCTCGGCTGGCCGTTAACCAGCACCCTGCCCTGTGGAGCCCGGACTTTCCTCCCGCCCTCAAAGGGGCCGGCGTCCGCCCGGGCGGCTCTGACCGCGGTGGATTTTAACGGAACGCGGCCCGTTCGGCTATCTTCGGCCGATGAATCGCGCCCTCGCCGTCGCAGCGCTGCTCGCTCTCTCTTGCGCCGCCGGAAATCGCGCCGCGCGCAGCGAGGCCGACGCCGCCGAACCGAAGTCGTTCGATCTCGCGGCGATCGACAAATGGGTCGAGACTCGCCTCGCCGCCAGCCACGCCGTGGGCGCGTCGCTGGCGATCATGCGCGAGGGCCAGCTCGTCCTGGTGAAAGGCTACGGCAAGGCCTCGCGGGAAACCGGCGCCCCGGTCACGCCGGACACCGCCTTCGCCGTCGGCTCGATTACCAAGCAGTTCACCTGCGCCGCCGCGCTCCTGCTTGCCGAAGACGGCAAGCTTTCGCTCGATCGCAAGGTCGCCGCCGACTACCCGACGCTGACGCGCGCGAGCGACATCTCGCTGCTCGACCTTTTCCAGCACGTGTCCGGCTTTCCCGACTTCTACCCGCTCGATTTCGTCGACCGCCGCATGCAGCACGACATCGCGCCCGACGCGCTCATCGCGCAGTACGGCTCGGGCAAGCTCGACTTCGAGCCCGGCACGCGCTGGTCGTACAGCAACACCGGGTACATCATCGCCGGCCGGATGGTCGAGCGCGCCGCGGGCGTGCCGATCCGGCAGCTGTTCGCAGAGCGTCTCTTCAAACCGGCCGGCATGACGCACACCTGGTATGCGCCCGCCGACACGCCGGCGGTGGCGACCGGTTACACCTCGTTCGCGCTCGGCGATCCCGAGCGCGCCGCGCGCGAGCCCGAAGGCTGGCTGTACGCCGCCGGCGCTCTCTATTCGACCGCCGCCGACCTCGCCCGCTGGGACCTGGCGCTGATCGAGGGCAAGGTCCTCAAGCCGGAATCGTGGCGGACGATGACCACACCACGCCTGCTCGCGAGCGGCCGCGGCACCGATTACGCCTGCGGCCTCGCCGTCGCCGACCGCGAGGGCGAACGGCTGTACGGCCATTCCGGCGCCGTCAGCGGCTTTCTCGCCTACGACACGTTCGTGCCGCGCACGCGCTCGGCGGTCGTGCTGCTCGTCAATGGCGACGACCTGGACCCCCGGCCCATCCACCGCCGCATCGTCGACCTGCTCCTCCAGGACGAGGTCCCGGTGCCGAAAATCGACGGGCCGCCGCCCCGCGAGGCCGCGCTGGACCTTCTGCATCAGTTGCAGCACGGCCGGATCGAGCCCAAGGCGCTCGGCGAAGAGTTCGCCGTCTACCTGACCCCGGTTCGTCTCGCCGGCGCCGCCGAACGCCTCACGCTCCTGGGCGAGCCGCAATCGGTGGAAGTGGACAACGTGCACGAGCGCGGCGGAATGGAGTCGTCGGTGCTTCTCTTCCACTTCGCAACGCAGACGGTGAGGGCCTCGCTCTACCGCACACCCGATGGCAAGGTGCAGCAGTTCCTGCTCTACCGATGATCCTCGTCGATGGCGCGGTTCGACATCTCGTCGGCTTCCGCGTTCTCTTCGCGCGGGATGTGCTCGGCGTTCCACTTGAACGTCTCGAGCAGTGCTTTTGCCTCATTGTAGAGCGGCTTCAACCCCTCGTTGCGCACGGCATACTTGCCGTTGAGCTGCTTGATCATCAGCTCGCTGTCCGCGCGAACTTCGACCTCACGCGCTCCCAGCTCCTGAGCCTTCCGCAGGCCGAGGATGAGCCCCTTGTACTCGGCGACATTGTTCGTCGTCTTGCCGAGCGCCTTCTTCAGCCGTTGCAGGACTTTGCCGCTCGCGTCCTTGATCACGGCGCCGGCGCCCGCCGGACCCGGATTGCCGCGCGCCGCACCATCGGAGAAAACGTACACCTTGCGCTGCCCGTCGAGGCGCGACGGAGGCTCGGGCGGATTCTCGTTCTGCAGCCGCACCGCCGCGCCGCGCAGCAGCTTGAGCGCGTCGTCGCGCGAGATCCTCAGCGCCGCGCAAGCCTTCTCCAGCGTCTCGTGCTCGGCGATGGCGAGCAGCAGCTGGGAAGGCGAAGCGATCAAGCGCTGGCAGCCGCCTGCTGCTCCTCTGCCGCATAGATGAAACGGTGGCAGTTCGGGCAGCTGAGGATTTCGTTTGAGGTCAAAAGATTGTTCGCCATCTGCGGCGGGATGTTGCGCTGGCACCCCTTGCAGGTGCCGGCCACGACCGCGACCACCGCCACGCCGCCCCGCTGCTTGCGGATGCGCTCGTACTTGTTCACCAGGGACTTGTCGCACTCGGCGATCAGCCGCGCCCGCTCCGCCTGCAGCTCCTTCATCTTTCCCTGCACGCTGTCGAGCACGCCCTGGATCTCCTTGCCCTCCCGCTCGACCACCGATTCCTTCTCGCTCAGCGCCGTCTCGCCTGCCGCCACCTGCTTGCGCAGCTCGTCGTACTCGCCGATCAGGCGCTTCAACTCTTCCTCCGCGCCCTGGTTCGTCTTCTTGGCGATGTCCAGCTCGCGGGCCAGCGCGGCGTACTCGCGCGGCGTCTTCAGCTCGTTGAGGCGCGACTCCCACTTGCGGACTTTTTCTTTTTCCAGCCCGAGCAGCTGCTCGTTCTGCCGGCGGGCGCGCTCGTTGTCGGCCAGCTTGCCCCGCGTCGCGTCGAGCGCCGACTTCGCCTGGTCCCGCTCGCTCTCGATCTGCCGCAGCCTCGCCGGGTGCGTCTCCGCCTCGGCGGAGAGATCGCGGATCTTGATGTCGACCTTCTGCAGCTCCTCCAGCGCCTTCAGCTTCTCTCGCGACAACGTGTCCTCCCGAAGCGGGTACGTCTTTTCGCGCCTGCCGCCCGTGATGTCAACGGTCTGTGCTTACGCGCTGTTCCCGGTGGGTCTAGGGGACCATGCGGCTCGGCACGCAGGATGTGGGCCCGGCAGGATTCGAACCTGCATCGAACCGGTTATGAGCCGGCTGCTCTGGCCGTTGAGCTACGGGCCCTCGTGCCGAAGGCACAACAAGAACCAGAACCAGAACCCTACCTCGCCCAGTGGCGAGCGCACAGCGGTAAGCACATACTCCACGCGTGCGTACGCCCGCCCTCCTGCTTCTCCGCGTGCCGTCGGTGGCGTACGCAGATCTGGTCGATGCCTCCGAGCGCCGCGCGGGCAGGCCGTCGTCATGGGTGGTCCGCGCCGAGGGTGGCAGCGCCTTCGCGCCGTACGGATACGCCGGCGGCGCCCTGAGTTGGCTGACTGAGAGCGGTTTCGCCTTCGAGGCCGGCGCCGGCGGCGGCTTCCCCGGCCTGCAACTGGGCCTCGCCGCCCGCCGCCTGTTCGGCGAAGGCGGCAGCTACCTCGTCACCGAGATCGCGCTGGCCGGCAACACCCGGGTCAACCGCGGAGCCAGCGAAGCCGAGCGTTCATTCGGCGGAGCGTCCTTGACCAGGAGCAGCCTCTGGACCGACATCGGCTTCGGCTTCGAGCAGCGCCAGGACACGCTCGACGTCAGCGTCGTGGGCTGCATCGTCTTCACCACCTCGAGCCTCACGCCGCAGTGGGCGATCCACGGCGGCGTGGGCTTCGGTTTCTGACTTTAGAACCGGACGCCGTACTCGCCGATCGGAGCCGAGAACCCCGTCGAGTGCCGGTCGCTCATCGGGCCCTGGTAAGCGCGGTCCATGTTCGACGCCGCGTCGATGCCGCCGACGATCAAACCGACACCGAGGCCGATGCCGGCACCGATCAGCACGTTGCGCTCCCAGTTGTCCCAGGTGCCGTTGGTCACGCCATAGCGGTTGTAGAAAGCCACGCCGCCTCCGACCAGACCGCCGACCACCGCGCCGCCGATGGCGTCGCCGACGATCGCGGCCGCGGGCGACCGATGCGACTGAACTTCGATCACTTCCGCAGGCAGCGCCTGATGATTGCTTGCCTTGTCGATACGGGAAACTTCGCTCGCCGCCTTCGCCGGCATGGCGAGGCACAGGGCGAACGCGGACATCAGAACCGTTGCTCTCAGCATGGATGTGGTTCCTCCTGCTGAAAGGTGCGCTCCGCGATCTCGGGGCGGCAACCCACCGGCCGTGCGGGCGGGCGCCTTCTAGTTTTCCACGAAGCTGCGCAGCCGCTTCGACCGCGACGGGTGGCGTAGCTTGCGCAGCGCCTTGGCCTCGATCTGCCGGATGCGCTCGCGCGTGACTTCGAAGTCCTGACCGACCTCTTCCAACGTGTGATCGGACTTCTCGCCGATGCCGAACCGCATCCGCAGGACTTTCTCCTCGCGCGGCGTCAAGGTCGCCAGGACCTTCCGGGTCTGCTCGGCCAGGTTCATGTTGATGACCGCATCGGAAGGCGACGTGATCGCCTT
>VBLM01000679.1 GCA_005879095.1 Deltaproteobacteria bacterium | reverse complement strand
ACCATGAGCCGCTCGAGGTAGGCGATCCGCACCGGCGGCATGCGCTGGAGCGAGAGCTCCTCGACGATCTCCGGCGGCGGCCGGTCCCAGATCCGCGCCCGCAGCGTGCCGGTCACCGCGCGCGGCGAGCCGGTGTAATAGAGGCGCGACTCCGGTCGCTCGTCCTCGGGCTGCGCGAGCCGGCCCTTCTCGTGATCGACGCCGGCATACGAACGGCGCAGCTCGCGGCCGTAGATCGAATAGCGGAAGCGGTAGATCGCCTCCCGTTCCTCGGCGGTCCTGGCGACGTGCACCGGCGTGAATCGCGCCAGCAGGCCGAGGATCATCTCCGCCGCGCCCGGTCCATCTCGCGCTTCGCTTCGCGCTCGGCGATGCTGTCGCGCTTGTCGACGCCGGTCTTCCCTTTCGCGACTCCTATCTCGACCTTCACCCGCCCGTCCTTGAAGTACATGCTGAGCGGCACCAGCGCGTAACCGGCCTTCTGCTGCGCCTCCTGCAGCCGATCGATCTCGCGCCGGTGCAGGAGCAGCTTCCGGGTCCGCTTCGGATCGTGGTTGAGCAGCGGCCCCGCGGGCTTGTACGGCGGGATCTGCGCGTTGACGAGAAAGAGCTCCCCATTTTTCGGTATCGCATACGCGTCCGACAACTGGGCGCTGCCCTCGCGCAGGCTCTTCACCTCGGTGCCCGTCAAGACGACGCCGCACTCGACCTTGCTCTCGACGTGATACTCGAATCGCGCGCGCCGGTTCTGGGTGATGACCTTGACGTGCCCTTCACTCACCGAGCGCCCCGTTGTCGATCAGGCGCGTCTTGCCGAGGAAGGCGGCGAGAAAGAGCCGGCTGTTGGCATCGGCGCACTGCGGTCGCTGCAGATCGAACGCGCTGCGCACCTCGGCGTAATCGACGCGCAGGCCGTCCTGCTGCAGCGTTTCCCGCGCCAACTCCTCGAGACGCGCGGGTTCGACCTCGCCGCCGCGGAAGGCCTTGCGCGCCGCGTCGAGCGCCTTCCACAGCGCGATCGCCCGCATCCGCTCCTCGCGCGTGAGGTACGCGTTGCGCGACGAGAGCGCGAGGCCGTCGCTCTCGCGCACGATCGGCCGGCCGATCACCTCGGTGCCGAAGTTGAGATCGAGCGCCATCTGCTGGATGACGCGCAGCTGCTGGTAGTCCTTCTCGCCGAAGAACGCCGCGTCCGCTCTCGAGAGCGCAAACAGCTTTGCCACCACCGTGCAGACGCCGCGAAAATGGCCGGGGCGCTTCTCGCCCTCCATCGGCTGCGCGAGCGGACCCGGCTCGACGTACGTCTGGAAACCGGGCGGATACAGCTCGGCGTCGTTCGTCGGCGCGAAGACGAACGTGGCCCCCGTCAGCTCGCACTTGTGCAGGTCGCCGGGCAGATCGCGCGGATAGCGAGCCAGGTCCTCGCCGGGCGCGAACTGCGACGGGTTGACGAAGATGGTGACCGCGACCGCCGGCGCCCGCTGCGCGGCGTTCTTGATCAGCGACTGATGCCCCGCGTGCAGGTACCCCATGGTCGGCACCAGCGCGAGCTCGCCGTCGACGCGCGCTTCCTGGCACGCGCGGCGAAAGTCGTGCGCGCTGGTGACGACCGCGAGGGGCATCTCAAGCTCATCCCTTTCCGGGGATCGAATAGAGCTGCGGCTTCACGTCGCCGGGCGCCGAGGAGAAGCTGTTCTCCTCGGCAGGGAACTCGCCGTGGCGGACCTCGTCGCGGAAGCGCATCGCCGCGTCGCGGATCAGCACGCCGAGGTCGAGGTACTTCTTGACGAACTTCGGCGAGAAGTCGGGGTTCATGCCGAGGAGGTCATACACCACCAGCACCTGCCCGTCGCATCCCGCGCCGGCGCCGATGCCGATCACGGGGATCCCGACGCTGCGCGTGATCTCGGCCGAGAGGTCGGCCGGCATCATCTCCAGGATCAGGGCGTAGCAACCGGCTTCCTCGAGCGCCTTGGCGTCGGCGAGCATCTTCGCGGCTTTCTCCTCGGTGCGGCCCTGCACGACGTAGCCGCCGAGCTTGTGCACCGACTGCGGCGTGAGGCCGATGTGGCCCATCACCGGAACGCCCGCGCGGACGATGCGCCGCACGATGTCGGCGTACTCGGCGCCGCCCTCGAGCTTGACCGACTCCACGCCGCCTTCGGAGACGATCCGCATCGCGTTCTTGACCGCTTCATCGGCGCTGGTCTGGTAGCTGCCGAAGGGCAGGTCGCCAACCAGATGCGCGTGCTCGGTGGCGCGGCTGACCGCGGCGCAGTGATAGACCATCTGGTCCATCGTCACCGGCAGCGTCGTGTCGTGGCCCTGGACGACCATGCCGAGCGAGTCCCCGACGAGGAGGACCTCGATTCCGGCGCGATCGAGAAGGCGGGCGAAACTCGCGTCATAGGCGGTGAGCATGCTGATGCGCTCGCCCGCCTGCTTCATTTTTCGCAGCGTATGGATGGTAACCTTTTTCAAGGTTCACCTCCGCGTTGTGGCCCTTCGCCGGTGCTTTCTGGCCAGGTCGCCCACTCTCTTGCGAGAGTTGAGCGCCGGACAGCCCGACTTGGGGCAGGCCCGTACAGTCAGATGTATAGCATTGCGCGCCGGAAACGCTACTGGCCCGGCTCGGTTGCGGCCGGCGCCGGCCCCGGCTGGCGGTACCACCAGGCGATTCCGAGCAGGAAGACGGCGACGACGAGGTAGGCCCCGATGCGCGCGCCGGTCGACTCGAGGCCCCAGGCCGCTTTCAGCGCCAGCAGCGCCGCGATGACCCCGAGGCCGAGGCCGATGTGACGCAGCCGCGGCGCGGCCGTCGCACGGCCGTATCCGACGCAGGCCACGCCGGTGACCGCGTACCAGCTGACGAGCAGCAGGGTGGAGACGTTCGGGCTGACCGCGAAGGCCAGTTCCTGGTTGATCCAGAGAAACCCGAAAATCCAGGCGATCGCGGGCGCGGGGCCTCGGCCATCCGACAACCGCGCCACGACGATCCAGCCGAGCGCGACGGCGAAGGCGACGGCGGATTGGCGGGTGCCGAACGGGACGTACTCGTAGGCGGTCCGGCCGGTGACGTTGCCGAGGGCGACGAGACCGGCGAAGACGAGGACGAGCTGCGGCATCCAGCGCCAGGTTCGATTCGGAATCGCGCGTTCGAGCAGCGCGAACAGCACCGACATGCCCGACGCGGTCGCGGCCGGATCGCGTCGCGTTCAAGCTGGCAGTGACGGCGGCGCCGAAGGCGACCAGCGCCGCGGCGTCGCGCAGCGAGCCCTCTCGGCGCGAGGTCCAGAAGACGAGCGTGGCGCCGGCGAGCGCGAAAGCGGCGGTCGCGCCATCGCCCGGGCCGAGCTCGAACCAGAGGGCGATCAGCATCAGACCGGGGACGATGGCGCCGTCGAACCATTCGGGGGCGTCCGGGCCGGCGTTGCCGACGCCATCGAAGAGCGTGCCGGCCGGCTCGGAATCGGTCAGCTCGACGAGGACCAGCCAGGCGGCGCCGGCCAGAGCGAGCGCCACGATGGCGACCGTGTGGTCGATGGTGTGTGTCGTCGATACATGCACAGCCGCGCCGCCGGCGAGCAGGCCGAGCGTGCGCAGGCGCGGGCGGACCGCGGCGCCCTGCGCGAAGGGAATCACGCCGAACGCGGCGACTGCGAACGGCAACGCGAGGGCGAGCTCGGCCGAATGCTGCGATTCGGGAAGCACGGCGATGGCGATGACGAAGAGCGCGGCGGCAGCGCCGAAGACGCGGGCGGCGATCGTCCAGGGGCGCGACCCGAGTGCCGAGCCGCCCGCGATCAGGACGGCGGCGGCGTACGCGGCGAGCATCGGCGCGGTGCCTTGGCCGGTGCTGGTCACGAAAGGTGCGATGGCGGCGCCGCCGAAACCGACGCACCAGAGCGGCTCGTCGTCGTGGACCAGCGCGTAGCCGGCCAGCGCGACCGAGGCGACGGCGGAGAGCGCGAGCGCCAGGAACGGAGGCACGACGTGCAGGCCGGGTCCGGCTGCCCAGGCGCAGACGTGGACGACGGCGAGGGAGAGTCCCAGCAGGCTGTCGCCGAACGACCGCTCGCGAGGGCGGAGGTTGAAGCCCCAGGTCCCGATCGCGGCGGCGGCTGCGAGGCCGAGGACGACGCGCGGGACCGGGCCGAGGAGGCCGTGCCTGATCGCCCAGCCGACGAAGGTGCCGACCGCGGTGAGCGCGAGCACGGTCGCGAGCGCGAGCATGCCGTAGCGGCCGACGAGCGTTTCGAGATCGGGGCGAGGCGGTCGCGGCGGCGGCGCCGGAATCGCTGCAACGACCGAAGGGGTCGGCGGCTTCTGGTGAACGCTGTTCACTTCTTCTCTCGGGGCCGGTGAACGCTGTTCACCAGGACCGAGCTGCGCCCGCAACTGCGCGAGATCGCGCTGGATCCAGTCGACCGCCTTCTCCAGCGCGACGATGCGCGCCGAGACGTCGCTCGGAGTGTCGGCCATCCCTGAAGCATCCGCCCCGCCAGCGGGGACCGTCAAGAAAGCGCCTCTCGGTAGGCCGTCATCCCACCCCAGTCGAACTTGTCCTAGGACAAGTTCGTTGCCGGGCGGCCTCCATGAACCCGCGCCCGTACATCCTGTCCGCCGCGTGCTGGTTGTGCGCGCGGCAGAGCAAACGAAGAGCGTTGACGTCGTGCCGATGCGTGCGGGCGAAACCCTCGACGTGATCGATCTGGAGCATTCCTGTCTCGTCGCAGCGCTTTCCTCGTTCATCGACGAACGTGCAGCGGCCGCTATCCCGCTCATGGA
Source organism: Deltaproteobacteria bacterium (assembly GCA_005879095.1). Classification (GTDB taxonomy): domain Bacteria; phylum Myxococcota; class Myxococcia; order Myxococcales; family 40CM-4-68-19; genus 40CM-4-68-19. Next base: position 317 of record VBLM01000679.1, on the reverse strand, counting down.
CGGCGCGCTTGATCGCGTCGGGCATGTGCCGCGATTCCGTTTCAACGCTCGTCTCGGCCGGGGCGCGCGTTTTGCGGCCGACCCCGAACCGCTCTTTGCGAACCTTCGCGACGAGCACTTCGAGCGCGGCACGGAAGATCGTCGCGAGGTCGCCGTCGGGCATGCGGTGCCGCAAGAGATCCTGCGCCTCGCGAATCTCGTCCCGGAACTCGCGCGAGATGCTGAATTGCACTTTGTACGAGGCCTCGGCAACGGGCACGATCGGATGAGGCAACGCAGCCGCCTTCGGAACGAGCGCGAGGGACTGAGGCTCGGGC
>VBLM01000675.1 GCA_005879095.1 Deltaproteobacteria bacterium | reverse complement strand
ACATCTTCAGATCGCTCGGGTACAGGACTTTCGAGATCGTCTCCGAACGGTTCTTGTCGAGCACCGCTTTTTCGTAGTCGCCCTCGTTGAAGTAGCACAGGTCGAAGTCGGTCGACGCCCGCGCCCGCCACAACCGCAGCGTGTTGACGGTGTTGCAACCGAAGCCGGCGATCGGCGTGTCGTAGGGCATGCCGACCACCTGCTCGGCGCTGGTCCAGTGCACGTTGAAATGGCCGTTCTCCTGGCGGTCCTCGACGGTGCCGCCGAAGCGCACCGGCACGCCGTACTCCGGCCGCGGCATTTCCCAGGGGTTCCCCAGCCGCAGCCACTCGTCGGGCTTCTCGACCTGCCAGCCTTCCTTGATCTCCTGGTCGAACATCCCGAACTCGTAGCGGATGCCGTAGCCGTAGCCGGGGATGTCGAGCGTGGCGAGCGAGTCGAGAAAACAGGCAGCGAGCCGGCCGAGGCCGCTGTTGCCGAGGCCGGCGTCGACCTCCTGCTCGAGCAGATCGGCGAGGTCGAGGTTGAGCATCTTCATCGAGTCGCGGGCGACGTCGTAGAGGCCGAGGTTGATCAGGTTGTTGGCGAGCGCGCGCCCCATGAGGAATTCGGCGCTCAGGTAGTACACGCGCTTGGCGTCCTTCTTGTAGTAGCGCTGCTGCGTCGAGATCCACCGCTCGATCAGGCGGTCCCGCACCGTCATCGCCAGCGACATGAACCGGTCGCGCGGCGTGGCCGAGTACTGGTCCTTGGCCAGCGAGTAGAGCAAGTGGTTGGTGAAGGAGTGGAGCAGCGCCGCTGCCTCGTTGGGCGCGGTGGCGCGAGCGGGACGGTTCATTCGAGCCAGTCTACCTCAGTGCTTGTGCTTCTGCTCTTCGCGCTCGAGGTCGTCGAAGGCCTTGGCGGCGTGCAGCTTGACTACTTCCTTCGGCGAGAGCACGCGACCGGGCTTCTCGGACGAAGAGAACCCGCGCTGTCCGGCCGGTGGCGGAGGCGGCGCGGAAACCTGCACCACACCCTGCGACGGCGTTGCGCCCTTGCGCGCCTGCGCGGCGATCTGCGTCTCGGACGGCGCGGCGGCCGTCTCCTTGCGCTCGGGCTCCAGCGGAGGCGGCTCGGCGGCGGCCACCGCGGGCGGCGGAGGCGGCGGCTCGGCCACCTTGCTCTTCTTCGCCTCGATCTGCGACAGCGCCTGGCCCAGCCACGCGCGCACGACGGAAGACTTGATGGCGAAGTTGATGCCGGTGATGGCGAGGCCGTCCTCGCTGCGCCGCGCGATCGCCGTGTTGATGCCGACCATGTAGCCGTTGCCGTCGAGCAGCGGGCCGCCCGAGTTGCCGCGGTTGACGCTGGTCTCCATCTGGTAGACGTCCTTGCCCGTCACGCCCTCGAAGTTGGCCCACTCGCCGCCGATGCGGCCGGTGGTGAGCGACCACTTCGCGCCATGCTCGGGATGGCCGATGGCGGCGGTCGCCTCACCCACGCCGACATCCCCCTCCGCCAGCAGAACGGTCGGCAGGCCGTCGGGCGCGTTGTCGATGAGCAGCACCGCCAGGTCCTTGGCCGCGTCGTACGCCAGCCACTGCGCGTGGAAGCCGCGCTTCAGGTCGGTGTCGTTGGAGCCGGTCACCTTGTCGGGCTTGAGGAAAATGAAGAGCTTGCCGAACGGCTGCTTTGTCGCGTGACTCAGGATCACGTGCGCGTTGGTCACCACCAGGCCCGATTTGTGGATGATCGAGCCGGTGCCCACCGAGCCTACGTCGCCTTCCTCGCCGTAGATCAAGACGACCGCCGGCGAGACGCTCGAGTAGAGCCGTTTGTAGTCGATCTCCTCCGCGTGCGCTGCGGCCGCGCAGAGGACCCCCAATGCGACGAGTCGAGTCATGGGCGCCATCTTCCCACGACTTCACCGATCAGCGCACGGTCATGAGATATCCGGCGAGCAGCTGCACGCCCCCGAGGCTGCTGGCGAGGCCGGCGACGTTCTTGCCGGTGGCATTCATCTGCACCTGCGCCAGCACGCGCCCCGGACCGAGCCGCATATTGGCGCCGAAGGCGAACGAAAAGAGCCCTGTCGACGCGTCCTGCGAGACGACCGTGCCGCTGGTCACCGTCCGCGAGACCGACTGCCGCTGGATTCAGAACGCCACCGTCGCGTGACCATCGACGCCGCGCACCAACTGCCGCCCGAAGCGCAGGCCGAGCTGGCCGAACTGCGTCTTCGGCCGCGCGGTCTCGAACAGGCTCGGCGTTGGCCCTTGCGTCACCTCGGTGAAGAACGAGCCGCCCAGGTCGAGCAGCACCTCGATGGGCAGGACCTCGATCCGCAGCGCGCCTTCCAGAGCGACCGTCCCCACCGTCGCGCCGTCGAACGTCGCGCCCCCGCCCCCGACGGGACCGATGCCGACGCTCCACGGCTGCTCCGAGACGAGCGCGCTCTTCCAGAAGGGCTGCGCGATCATCACCCGCCCCGCGGCGATCGGCACGTCCAGCCCGGCAAGCTGGCCATTGGCCTTGGCCTCGAGATGGACGGTGCCGCTCTTTCCCGAGGGCGCAACGTACCGCGCGAGGTAGACGCCGCGCCCGATCCGCTTGCGCAGCTCGGCCTCGCCGTCGCTGGCGTCGAGCTCGACGGTGGCGCGGTCGTCGGGCGAGCCGTCGCGCTTGACGACGAAGATCTCGACCGAGAGCGGCGAAGCGGTGCTGGCCGAATCCGAGCGCGGCGCCATCCGCACCCGCGAGAAGGGCGGCGGCTCGAGGTCGAGCGGCTTCTCGATGGTGTTCCCGACTTTGTCGGTGATGCGCAGCGTGGCCTTGTCCACGCCCGGCGGCACGATCATCGGCAGCTTCACGGTCCCGTTGGCGTCGGCGGTGACCGGCCCGATCGTGCGGCCGGCCACGTCCGCCGTCACCCTCGATCCCGGCTTGGTCACGATCTCCATCGTGTCCGAGCCGGTGAGCGGGATCGAGAGCCAGGCCAGCTCCCTTTCGCCGCCCTGATCGATCTGGGCCAGGATCAGGGCGACCGAGGGCGCCTTGACCGAAGGCGGCGTGTAGCGCGCGCGGAACACATCGCCTTCGCGCGTCGCCTCGCCGACCGAGCCGATGCTGGTGCTGAAGGTCACCTGCGCGCCGGCGCGCGCCTGCAAGGTCAGATTTGCGCCCGCGTCTTTTCCCAGGACCAGTCGGGCAGGGTCCGCCGAGAGCGATGCCGCGAGGAGCAGCGCGATCAGTGCCATTGCCAGAGCTTCTTCTTGACGCGCACGTTCGGCACTGAATCGTCCCGCATCACGATGCTCTCCACCTGCTTGCGGCGGCCGAGCGCGTCGACGGTGACGACGGCGATCTTCTGCTTGCCCTGCCGGAGCGGGACCTGCGCGCGGAAGA
>VBLM01000676.1 GCA_005879095.1 Deltaproteobacteria bacterium | reverse complement strand
CACGCGCGCCGCCTGCCGTTCGAGCTCGGCGCCCTCGTAACCGCTCGCGCCGAGATACCAGGCGGGCGTGATCGGCGCCGCCGGTTTCTGCACCTCCGGCGCCGGCAGTTTCGGCGGCGCGAGTTCGCGCTGCCTCTCCGGTCCCTCGGCAAAGAGCCGCGACTGCAGCCCGCCCACGTCGAAGACGAGCGCGGCGCCAAAGACGATCGCAGCGACCAGCACCCAGGGGCCAATCCGCATGCGACGACTCTACCCGATCAGCGGAGACGGCTGTCCGGCGGCGGCGAGAAGAAGCTGCGACGACGCGCGTGTCGCAGCGACATAAAGAGCCCGTCGCGCTTCGGGCGTGTCGGCATAACGGCCGGCGGCGACATCGGGGACCACCACGTGATCGAACTCGAGGCCTTTCACCTCCGGCACGCAGGTCATCTGCGCGCCGGGGCCGAAACGAAAAGCGCCTTCGAGGGCGAGGTGCACCGGCAGGCCCATCCTCAGCACCCGGGCGAGCTGCGCGGCCTCGAGCGGCGAGCGGCAGACGACCGCGGCGGCCGCGAGCGGATCGTCGGAGTCGAGATCGCGCAACGCCTCGACCAGCCATGCCGCCAGATGGCACTCGTCGTGGAAGCGGGCGAGCGGAAACGCCGACTTCCCCGACGGCCGCCGCAATCCGCGCGCGAAGTCCGTCACCTCCGGCGGGCATCGATAGCTCACTTCGAGGACCGCCCGGCGGTGCTGACTTGCGTCCAGCTCGGCCATCGTCGTCTCCCAGCTGCGGAAGCCGGCCGCCGGATCGACCTGCTGCGCCGCATCGCCGGCGACGATCAGCGTTCCTCCGCGCGCGACGCAGCGGCCGAGCAGCGCGAGCTCGAGCGGCGCCAGCTCCTGGGCCTCGTCGATCAACAGGCAGTGATAGCGGCTCGGCGAAGCGGGCGCGACCCTGGCGCGCTCGGCGCGCAGCCGCTCCAGCTCGAACAACACCGCGTAATCCTCGGCGTCGACCGTCTCCGCGTCTTCGGTCGGCGTGCCCTCATCGATCGATCGGCCGTCCACCGCCTGCAGCCGATCCTCGTTGACATGCGCGTACTGGCGCTCGGCGCTCTCGCTGAACTGGATGCGCGTGTGCTCGACCGCTTCGGCGGCGGCGGCGAGGGGCAGGCCGCCTTCGGCCCGCCGCACCACTTCATCCATCAGCGGCCGATCGCCGAAAAGTGCATGCAGGTCTTCACGGCGCGCCAGTTTCGCCCGGCGGCGGCCGTCTTCTTCCGCTGCCGGCAGCGGCCGCCGCGCGAGCTGCGCCAGAATCGGCCGCAGCGCTTCGTGTCGCTTGAGCCGCATCACCGCGGGACTGGCGTTTTCGCTCTCTCGCCGGCGCAGGTCGGGAAAGACGCGGCGCGCCTGTTTGGAGGCGAATTTCTCCCACGTCCAGGTCTCGACGTCGTCGAGCCCGAGGCGGTGCAGCAGCGACTCGATCAGCCGCCGCAGCCCTTCGTTGGGCACCACGCAGGCGGCGCGAAATCGCTCGTTGCCGCGTCGCCGCAGCGCGCGCAGGCGGTGCAGCGCGACCGTCGTCTTGCCGCAGCCCGCTTCACCGAGGATCAGCACCGTCTCGCGCTCGGGCAGGTCGACGACCTCGCGCTGCGCCGGATCGAGCTCGACGTCGATCGGCGAGGCCGGCCGGGAGCGCAGTCCCGGCGGCCGCGGCAACAACCGTGGCAGCACCGGCGCCGGCGACTCTCGCCAATGGCCCGCGCGGCGCGAGAGCAGACGGCCGGACCACGACAGCTCGACGAGCTCGCCCTGATCGAAGACGACGCTGTTGCGCTGCACCACGACGCCTTCGACCTTGCGCCGGCCGCCGTCTTCGTCGACCAGCTCGACCTCGTACTCCTCGCCTTCGGCGTAACCGAAGAAGACTTCCGCCAGCGGTGCGGTGCGCCAGTCGATGATGGTGACGCCTTCGCCGCGGCGAAACAGGCCGCCGAGGAGGATGTCGGCCTCGCGTCCGTCGGCATAGCGCAGGCGCAGGTGCGCGTGGTAGGGCGCGCGTGAAGCCGGCAGGAGCGCTCGCGCGCGGGAGAGGACCTCGAGCTGCTGTTCGAGACGGACCTTGTCCACGCCGCAGCGGAGTCTACTTCCGGATGCCGAGGTAGACGAAGGCAGTGCCGAACGTCAGCGGATGCGCGGCGGCGCTCGCGAAACAAGCGGCCTCGTCCATCAGCTCGAGGAATTTCTCACCGGCGGGAAAACGCGCCGCGGTGCGGGGGAGATATTCGTACGCCGCGCGGTTGCCGGTGAGGAGACCGCCCACCAGCGGCATCACGCCGCGGCTGTAGGCGCGGAAGATCGCGCCGAACGCGCCGCGCGGCTGGCCGAATTCGAGCACCACCACGCGGCCGCCCGGTCGGACCACGCGCGCCATCTCGCGCAAGCAGCGCACCGGATCGTCGACGTTGCGGATTCCGAACGCGATCGAGGCGATGTCGAACGTCGCGCCGGCGAAGGGAAGCTGCAGCGCGTCGGCAACGGCGAACTCGACCGCCCCATGCGACTTGCGTCGGGCGGGGACGAGCATCTCGCCACAGAAGTCGGTGCCGATCACTTTAGAACGCGCG
>VBLM01000121.1 GCA_005879095.1 Deltaproteobacteria bacterium | reverse complement strand
CGATTCGGGACAGACCGCGCAGCTCTTCGAAAAAGCGCGCAACGCGTTCGAAGCCGAAGTCGCGGCCGACTCCGCGCTGCAGCAGCTCGCGCGCAGCTCGGCCGAGCAGTCGCTCCGGTCGCTCTTCACCGGGCTCGGGTTCCGCGACGTCGCGTTCGTGGAGAAGCTCTCGCCGGAGCCGAAGCGTGGATGACTTTCGCTCGCTGTGGACGCTGGAGCCCGGGCTCGATTTCCTCAACCACGGTTCGTTCGGCGCTTGCCCGCGCGCCGTGCTCGAGGCGCAGAGCGAGCTGCGCGCGCGGATGGAGCGGCAGCCGCTGCAGTTTCTCGCGCGCGACCTGGAAGGGCTTCTCGACGAAGCCCGCGCGGCGCTCGGCGAGTTCGTCGGCGGGGATGCGGACGATCTGGCGTTCGTGCCCAACGCGACGACCGGTGTGAACACGGTGCTGCGGTCGTTGGACTTACGGGCGGGCGACGAGATCGTCACCACCGATCACGCGTACAACTCGTGCCGGAACGCGCTGCGCTGGCAGGAGGAGCGCGGCGTCAAGTCCGTGTACGCGCGCGTGCCGTGGCCTCTGAGCGGTCCGTGGCAGGTCGTCGAATCGGTCCTCGCCGCGATCACGCCGCGGACACGTCTGGTGATGATCGATCACGTGACCAGCCCGACCGGGCTCGTCTTTCCGGTCACGGAGATCGTGCGGCGGCTGCCGAACGTCGACGTGCTGGTCGACGGCGCACACGCGCCGGGAATGCTGCCGCTCGATCTGCGCTCTATCGGGGCGGCGTATTACACCGGCAACTGCCACAAGTGGCTCTGCACGCCGAAGGGCAGCGCGTTCCTCCACGTGCGGCGCGACCGACAGGCGGCGATGAAGCCGATCGTCTACGGGCACGGGCTGAATTCGCCGCGCACCGACCGAGGCCCGTTCCGGCTGCAGTTCGACTGGGGCGGCACGGACGATCCGACACCGTTCCTCTGTATCCCGGTCGCGCTGAAATACCTGGCTTCGCTGATGCCGTGGCCTTCGATCATGGCGCGCAACCACGCCATGGCGGTCGCCGGCCGGCGGCTGCTGCTCGAGGCGCTGCGGATTCCCGAGCCGGCGCCGGAGTTCATGCTCGGCTCGCTGGCGTCGGTGCCGCTGCCCGACTACAGCGGCGAACGGCCGGTGCACACCGGCGTCTGGTGGCATCCGTTCCAGAAGCAACTGTTGCAAAAACACCGAATCGAAGCGCCGGTGATGATTTTTCCCGAGTTCCCCCGGCAGCTGATCCGGATCTCGGCGCAGATCTACAACTCGCTCGACCAGTACGGCCGGCTGGCGGAGGTGCTGCGGCATGGAGCCTGAGCTCGTCCTCACCGCGCCGCTGCGCGACCTCGGCGGCGGCTTCGTCGTCCGCCGCGCCCTGCCCGCTCCGCAGCGGCGGATGGTGAGCTGGTTCACTTTCCTCGACCAGATGGGGCCGGTTACGTTCGCGCCCGGCCAGGGGCTCGACGTGCGGCCGCATCCGCACATCGGGCTGGCGACGGTGACGTACCTTTTCGAAGGCGCGATCCTGCACCGCGACACGCTCGGGAACGTGCAGCGCATCGAACCGGGCGCGGTCAACTGGATGACGGCGGGACGCGGGATCGCGCATTCGGAGCGCACGCCGCCGGACGTGCGCGCGAGCGGTGGCAGTGTTTCCGGCATTCAATTATGGGTCGCGCTGCCCAAGGCTGTGGAAGAGTCCGAGCCGACGTTCGCCCACACGCCGGCGGCAGATCTGCCTCTCGTGGAAGACGGTGTGCGGCTGGTCCTGGGCGAAGCGTATGGCGCGCGGTCGCCCGTGAAGATCTCATCCGGGATGTTCTACGTCGCAGCGACGCTGAAAGCGGGCGCGCGCTTGAGGCTGCCGGAAGCTCGCGAGCGCGCGGTCTACGTCGCGGAAGGTTCGCTGGCGGGAGCGGCTGCCGGACAGCTCCTCGTCTTCACTCCGGGTGAAGTCGTCGTCGAGGCCGCGTCCACGGCGCGCGTGCTGGTCTTGGGCGGCGAACCGTCCGACGGCCCGCGGCACATGTGGTGGAATTTCGTCTCCTCGTCGCACGAGCGGATCGAGATCGCCAAGGCCGACTGGAAAGCGGGCCGGTTCGGCGCAATCCCCGGCGAGCACGAATTCATTCCGCTGCCGGACGAGCCGCCGCCGCCGGTTCGCTATCCCTGAGAGTCCAGGTCTTTCAGGACGTCTGGCGTGTCGGCGTCGAGAAAGGGCCGGATGTCCGCCCATTCAAGTTTGGCGGCGCGGACTCGGTGGAGGATGGCGCGTGGACCGGGTGGGCGGGCGCTGTCGAGCAATTCTTCCGCGATTGCCAGGCACGGCTGGCGCCGCCAGAGGGCGCACAATGGTTGCAGCGATCCGCCTGCTTCCGGAACCACGGCGTCGTGGCCGGCGATGGCCGCGACCAAAGCGTCGATCAGCGCCGGATCGGCGGCGAACGGCATGTCGGCGGCGCAGGCGAAGACCAGCGCATGGCGCGAGGCCGCGAGACCTGCGGCCAGACCCGCGAGCGGCGTTTGAAAAGGGCGGACATCCTGCAGGAGCTCGATCTTGCGGCCTTTTGCGTACGCGATCTCGTCCGTGACCGCGGCGTATTTATTCGGATCTTTCGCAGCGAGCGCGATCTGCGCGAAGTCGGCCGCGCACACGCCCTTGAGCGCGTGCGCGAGCAGTGGCTCGCCGCGAAACTGCGCGAGCGCTTTGTCGCTGCCGAATCTGCGGCTCTCGCCGCCGGCCAGAACCAGCGCGCACGCGTCTCGCTGCATGAAGCGAGTCTACTGCGACTTGCGCGCCGCCTTCTCCGCCTTCTTGTTCTTGTGGTGCTGGTAGAGCGCGCCAGCGCCGGCGCCGACCGCTGCGCCCTTCTTGCCGCCGACGACCGCCCCGGCGGCGCCGCCCACCACCGCCCCCTTCAGCTTGCTGTGGTGCTTCTCGCCGGTCTGCGGATCGGTTTTCGCGAAGGCAGTGCCGCTCAGGAAAAGCGCCGCCGCCAACCCCGCCACGATTTTCTTCGCCATGCGGAAAGCGTGAACATCCCGCCGCTACCGTGCAGCAGGCGAGCGCTAACCGACTCGCGCGGCAAAGATCCGTTGCAGAGCGGGAGTCGAGCGGACCAGATCGAGCGCGAGCCGCGCGTGGCCGCGAGCATAGCCGTTGCCGATCGTCAGCCGTACGTCCTTGCCGACGCCTTCCGCGCCGAGCGCGGCGGCGGTGAACGAGGTTGCCATGCTGAAGAAGAGGACCTCGCCGCCCTCGCGCGCCGCCAGGATGCTGGCCATTTCGGTTCGAGGCACCGAGGCGCAGTTCACGACCAGATCGAATTCGCCGCGCGGAGCTTCCAAAAGAGCGTCTGACGTCGGCGACCGTGACGTGCGCGCCATTGCGACGCGCCTGCGCACAGGCGAGCGAGCCGCTCTTGCCTGCCCCGATGACGAGCACGCGCGTGCCTTTTTTTGCCAATCGCGCGACCCATGCCGGCGCGCCGCAGACGTCGAGCACCGCGAGGGCCATCTCGAGCGGCATGTCGTCCGGCAGCGCCGCCCACAACCCACTCGCGAACAGCACCGCGCGCCCGCGAACGTCGAGTCGCTCGGCATGCTTGTGAACGGCCCGGATCTCGTCGAGGACCAGCGGCGTGAGCGTCAGCGAAACGAGCGTCGCGATCCGGTCGCCGGGCCTCAATTCCGAAGAAGCCGGATGTTCACGGCCAACCGCGGCCACGCGCCCGATCAGCATCCCGCCCGACCCGGTCACCGGGTTCTGCATCTTCCCGCGCGCGCGGACGATCTCCATCACCTGCTCGCCGATCTCGCGCCCGATCGATTCGAGCTGCCGGAACGACGCCGCATCGATGTTCAAGTGCTCGACATCGATGGCAAGCTCGTCCGGCCCGAGGAGCAACCCCGGGTCGAGCACTTCCGCCTGCTGCGGAAGAACGCCCGCCGGCCGCACGACCCTGCGCAGGCCGTACGGATCAGGGGGCACGCGCCGTCGCCTCGAGCCGCTCGCGCGGCAACTGCTGCGTCATGAAGGAAGCGATCAGATCGATGGGCACCGGAAAGATCGTCGTCGACGCTTTCTCGGCGTGCAGCGCGGCCGGGTGCGCGTCGATCACGTCCGCGGCCATTCCGAGCTTCTCCGCCGCCTGGTACTCGCCCTCCGCCGCGATCACCTTCGCGCGCCGCTCGCGCTCGGCCTCCGCCTGCCGCGCCATCGCCCGCTGCATCTCCGGCGGCAGGTCGAGCTGCTTCACCTCGACCGCGGTCACCTTGATTCCCCACGGCTCGGTGTGCTGATCGAGCACCATCTGCAGCTCCTTGTTGATCTTCTCGCGCTGCGCGAGAAGATCGTCGAGCTCGAGCTTGCCGAGCGTCGAGCGCAAGGTCGTCTGCGAGAGCTGCGAGGTCGCGTAGAGGAAGTTCTCGACCTGGATGATCGCTTTCTCCGCGTCGATGACGCGGAAGTAGATCACGGCGGAGACTTTCAAAGAAACGTTGTCGCGCGTGATCACGTCCTGCGGCGGCACGTCGCGCGTCACCGTGCGCAGGTCCACCTTCACCATCCGGTCCATCAGCGGCACGATCCAGTTCAGCCCCGCGCGCTTGGTCTCGGCGAAGCGGCCGAGCCGGAAGATGACGCCGGCCTCATACTGCTGGATGACGCGCAGCCCGGAGAGAAGCCAGAACCCCAGCGGAATCACGAAGACGAGCCAGATCATGTCGTTGCCTTTGTCAGTGCGGCGCCCTCGGGCACCACTTGCAATGTCAGTCCGCGCACCGCGATCACTCGCGCCCGCGCGCCGGCGGACAGCGGCTCCGGGCTTTCGGCTTTCCACAGCTCCCCGCCCACCAGGATGGTCCCTTCGTCGCGAACCTCGCCGACCTCGCCGATCAGCGCGAAGGCGCCGGTGTTGAGCGGCTGGCGCACGCTCTGCGAGAACTTCCACGCCAGCGTGGCCGCGATCACCGTCATGGCCGCGGCGACCGGAGCGACCACGCGCCAGCCGAGTCCGAAGTCGGCGTCGGCGTAGAAGCTCTTGTCGACGTGGCCGACGAGCAGCAGCGAGCCGATCACCAGGCAGACCAGGCCAGCGGCGACGAAACCGCCGTGGCCGCCGACGTACATCTCGGCGACGAAGAGGCCGACGCCGAGCACGACCAGCATCATCGCGCCGACGTTGACCGGTAGCATATGGAACGCGATCGCGGCGATGACGAGGCTAATTCCGCCGACGATGCCGGGGACGATGGTGCCCGGGTGGAACATCTCCAGCAGCACGCCGATCACGCCGAGCATCGCGATCAGGTACGCGACCTCCGGATCGGCAAGGCCGTGCAGCACCTTGTCCTTCACCGACCAGCTGACGTTGCGGATCTCGGCGCTGGCGGTGTGCAGCGTGCGGTGCTCGCCGCCGCCGAGGTCGATCTTGCGGCCGTCGATCTTGCGCAAGAGCTCGGGGAGATCTTCGGCGATGAGATCGATCGCTTTCAGCTCCAACGCTTTCGACGCGGTCACGCTCTCGCTCTCGCGCACCGCTTTTTCCGCCCACTCGACGTTGCGCGAGCGGCGTTCGGCGATGCCTTTGACGAAGGCGGCGGTGTCGTTTTCGATCTTCTTTTCCATCACATCCGGAAGCTTCTTCTCGTCGGAGGGCTGGGTGAGACCGACCGGGTGCGCGGCGCCGATGTTCGACGACGGCGCCATCGCCGCGATGTGCGCGGCCATGGTGAGGAACACGCCCGCCGAGCCTGCCCGCGCTCCGGGCGGGCCGACCCAGAAGACGATCGGCACTTTCGCCGACAGCTCGGCCTGCACGACGTCGCGGGTGGTGCTCAACAGCCCGCCGGGCGTATCGATGCGCACGACCAGCGCTTCCGCGCCCTTGTGAATTCGGCATACGCAACGAACGCCGCAGCAATCAGAGCCGTCATCTCTACACCGGCTGATTGAGTTTCTTCATCACCTGCTTCAGGTCTTCCCAGACTTTTGCTTTTTCCCCCGGGCTACGCAGCAGATAGGCGGGATGGAAGGTGGGCATCAACGGAATGCCTTCGTACTCGCGCCAGCGGCCGCGCAGCCGCGAGACCGGCGTATCGTCGCGCAGGAGCGCCTGCGCGGCGAACTTGCCGAGCGTGACGATTGCTTCCGGCTTCACCGCCGCGAGCTGGCCCTTCAGGAATGGCTCGCAGGAAGCGAGCTCGTCCGGCTCGGGATTGCGGTTGTTGGGCGGCCGGCACTTGACCGTGTTGCAGATGTAGACGTCGTCGCGCTTGAGGCCCATCGCCTCGATCATCTTCGTCAGCAGCCCGCCCGCTTTGCCCACGAAAGGGAATCCCTGCAGATCTTCGTCTTCCCCGGGAGCCTCGCCCACGAACATCAAGCGTGCCTTCGGATTTCCCACCCCGAAGACGATGTTGTGGCGGCCCTTGTGCAGCTTGCACCGCGTGCACTCGCCGATTTCGGCGCGGACTTCTTCGAGGAGCGGAAGCTTCGTCTTCACGGTTGCAGTCCCAGACGCCAGGATTTGCAGTCCCGCATCTTCTGCCCACGCGAGATAAGCACGCAGCTCATCGATCATGGCGACCCTGTACCACTACAGGCGCGCGCGGACCATGTCCCAGATCGCGTGCGCCAGCGAGATCTTACTGCCCGACAGCTCGGCGCGCCCGCCATCTTTCGCCAGCACGACGACGCGGTTGGAATCGCTTCCGAAGGCCTCTTTGACGTCGTTGGCGACGATCAGGTCGAGGTTCTTCCGCGACAGCTTGTCGCGGGCGTTCTGCTCGACGTTTTCCGTCTCGGCGGCGAAGCCGACCAGCATCGGGTGCTCCGGGCGGGCGGCGAGGCCGGCGAGGATGTCGG
>VBLM01000674.1 GCA_005879095.1 Deltaproteobacteria bacterium | reverse complement strand
GCAGGAACTCGGCGTAGAGTTCCCGGGCGTCGTCGAAATCATCGACGATCAAGATGCGGCCGCGCATCCGCCCCATGGAGCATCTTTTCGGAGTTTTGCCACACACCCGCAGTGCAGGTGTGCAATTGTGGGCGCTGGAGACTTCCATGCGCCCGATCGCACTCGCTATTCTCTTCCTCTACGCGCTGCCGCTTCCGGCCAAGGAGCGCGAGGGCGTCACCTCGCAGGCGACCATCCGCGCCGGCGGACAAGAGCTGCACTTGATGGGGATGGGCCTGCGCAAGAAGCTCTGGTTCAAGGTCTACATCGCCAGTTTCTATCTGCAGAGCCCGACCGAGGACGCGGCGCAGGCGGTCTCCTCCGACCAGGTCAAGCGCGTCGAGATGCACATGCTGCGCGACCTCGAGCGCGGCAAGATCGTCGAGGCGGTGCAGACCGGATTCGAGAGGAACTCGGGCCCGCAGATGCCGCAGCTGCAGGCGCGACTCGATCAGTTCCTGAAAGCGATTCCGGATCTGCGCGCCGGCGAGCGGATCACCATCACCTACATTCCCGGACAGGGCTCCGTCGTGAAAGCCGCCGCCTCGGACGAGATCACCGTCGCCGGCAAGGACTTCGCCGACGCCCTCTTCTCCGTCTGGCTCGGCCCCCAACCGGTCGACGACGAGCTGAAGAACGAGATGCTCAAGAATCGCTGATACTATGTAGGAAGTGCATAGACCGGCCCGCGAGCTGACCGACCTCCACATTCACGTCGGCGCCGCCGTGGCGCCGCACATCCTCTGGTCGATCGCCCACCAGCAGGGCTTCAAGCTGCCGGTGAAGGATTACTGGGAGTTCGTCGAGCTGGTCAGCGCGAAGGGCCAGGGCGTACGAGATCATCGGCAAGGAGTACCGCGGCTCGCTCGTCTCGCGGATCGAGCTGCGCTTCAACCCGATGAAGCGCAATCTCGGGGGCGAACGAGACCTCGATCACATCATCCACGCCGCCATCCGCGGGATGGATCGGGCGACGATGGAGTACGGCTGCCAAGCGGGGCTCATCTTCTGCCTGGCGCGCGAGTTCGATGCGAAGCTCAACGAGATCATCCTCGAGAAGGCGATCAAGTACCGCCGCCGCGGGGTGGTCGGCATCGATCTCGCCGGGTCTGAAGAGCATGCGCTCGAGCTGCGTCCGGCCGACGCCGAGCGGTACGCGGGGCTGTATCGAAGAGCGCGCGAGGCGGGCCTGAAGACGACCGTCCACACCGGCGAGACGCCGGGCACCGGCGCGGAGGGCGTGCGCGCGGTGCTCGAGCTTCTGCGGCCGCACCGCATCGGACACGGCGTGCAGGCGGCCTACGACGAGCCGGCCATGCGGATGCTGCGCGAGCAGGGCGTGGTGCTGGAGATCTGCCCGTCCTCGAACCTCTCGACCCGGGCTGTGTCCGGGTGGGATGAGCTGCGACATGTGGTTCGTACTTTCCTCGACCGGGGCGTTCGGGTGACCATCAACACCGATGGGCCGTACCTGCTCGACACCGACATGAAGCGCGAATTTGACCTCTGCCTGCAGCACCAGGTGCTCGACGAGCGCGAGATCGACCAGTGCCTCGCCTGGGCTCTCGAGGCGAGCTTTCTGGAACCGGAGACCTGAGATGCGTCGACTCCTCGCTTTACTGCTCGTGATCGGTGCGCCCGCGTTCGCGCGAGAA
>VBLM01000673.1 GCA_005879095.1 Deltaproteobacteria bacterium | reverse complement strand
CCCGGTCACGCCGTCGGTGGGCGACCTGATCGAGGCGTAGTCGAGGTTCAGCTTCGCAGTATCGATGGTCGCGTGGTCGACCTCCACCGCGCCCTCGAGCTGCCCGACCAGCGCGGCCTGATCGTCGGCCTGCTGCGGCGCGATCAACTTCTGCGCCGCCAGGTTCTTGTAGCGCTCGAGGTTGAGCTTCGCTCCCTTGAGCTGCGCGATGTCCCGCGCCAGCGCGCCCTCGCCCTGGTGCAGCTGGTTGACGAACGGCCGCGGATCGATCTGCGCCAGCAGATCGCCGGCGCGCACCGGCTGGCCCTCGCGGAAGAGGACCTTGTCGAGCCGGCCGTCGACCTGCGAGCGTACCGTCACCGTCTTGAGCGCGATCACGCTGCCGAGCCCGTCGAGGAAGATGGGCACGTCCTTCTTCTGCACCTGCGCCTCGACCACCGGGATCTGCCGATTCGCCGCCTGCTGCTGCTCGCGAGCCGCGCCGGCCTGCTGCGCTTTGGTGCGCCGGTGCACGAAGTACGCGATTGCGGCGATCAGGACCACGGCGATGGCGATCAAAATGACTCTGCGGTCCTTCACTTGGATTACCTCCGCCCAAGGGCGCGCAGGAGCTGCGCCCGCGCCGTCGCGAGCTTGTCGTCCGCTTGCACCAGTTGTGCCGACGCCTGCGTCACTGCCACCTGCGCGTCGCCGAGCTCGATCGCGCTGCCGACGCCCACCTGATACCGCTGCTCCGCAAGCGTCAGCCGCACCTTCGAGTTGGTGAGCGCTTCCTGCGCGGCCGAGATCGATTCCTTCGCCGCCCGCACCGCCAGCCGCGCCGCGTCGACGTCGCTGCGCAGCGTCTGGCGCAAGAGGTCGAGCTGGGCCACCTCGCCGGCGACGTTGGCCTCGGCCTCGGCCACCTGGGCGCGGGTCTGGCCGCCCTGGAAGAGGAGCCACGTCGCCGACACGCCCACCGTCGCGTTCCAGCCCAGGTCGGTCAGTTTGGTGCCGCTCTGGCTGACCCCGGCGCTGGCGCCGATCGAGGGCAGGTATTGCCCTTCGATCGATCGGACCGTCAGCTGGTCGGCGCGGACCAGCGCTTCCAGCGAGGCGAACTCCGGCCGGTCCTTGACCGCTTCGTCGAAGAGCGGCTGCGTATCGGCGTCCTCGTTTGCGACCACCGGCATCGCGTCGTCGGCGACGTCGTAGTCGGTGGGACCGAGCACGCCCATCGCCGCGTTGAGCGTGACCTTCGCGACCTCGTACGTGTTCTGCGCGGTGATCAGCGCCACCCGTGCGTTCGCCGTGTCGGTGCGGGCCTGGGCGAGATCGATCTCGGGGTGCGTGCCGGCCTTGACGAACCCTTCCGTCTGCGCGAGGTGCTTCTGCTGGTTGGTGAGCGTGTCCTGCGCGACCTGGACCAGCGCCTTGTCCGCCCAGGCGTCGAAGTACGCCTGCCGCACGGTGAAATCGACGGCGAGCTCGGTGGCGCGTTCGGTCGCGGCCTGGGCCTCGGCCTGCGCCTTGGCCGCCTCCCAGCGGTTCGGCGTGGTGAAGAAATCGAACAACAGGAGCGTGGCGGTGACGTTGTCGGACCAGGTGTTGCCGCTCGCGACACCGGTCGCGCAGGGCACGGTGGGATCGGCCGAGCAGGCCGCGTTCCGGACCGTGACCGTCCCGGCGCTGTGCTGGAAGCCGGCCCGCGCCGAGACCTGCGGCAGCATCGGCGAAAACGCCTCGCGCGCGCGGGCGGCGGCGGCCTGCGCGCCGGCGCGCGCCTGCCGGAGCTGCGGCTGGTTCACGCGGGCGCTGTCGACGGCCTGCTGCAGCGTGACGATGCGCGCCGCGGCGAGCAGCGCCAGAAGCGAAGTCACACGTCACCTCCGGCGGCGGCCGGCCCGTCGTCCGCTGCGAACTCGTCGAGATTGCGGACCACCTTACGCAGCGCGGCGCGCAACATTTCCTGTTCGCGGGCGGACATCCCTTGCACGACCGCGGCCCGCACGCCAGAGGCAATGGGTGCGATCCGTTGAGCCAGCCGCACTCCGGCCGGGGTCAGCGCCGCGCGGCGATCGCGGCGATCAGGACCACGGCGATGGCGATCAAAATGACTCTGCGGTCCTTCACTTGGATTACCTCCGCCCAAGGGCGCGCAGGAGCTGCGCCCGCGCCGTCGCGAGCTTGTCGTCCGCTTGCACCAGTTGTGCCGACGCCTGCGTCACTGCCACCTGCGCGTCGCCGAGCTCGATCGCGCTGCCGACGCCCACCTGATACCGCTGCTCCGCAAGCGTCAGCCGCACCTTCGAGTTGGTGAGCGCTTCCTGCGCGGCCGAGATCGATTCCTTCGCCGCCCGCACCGCCAGCCGCGCCGCGTCGACGTCGCTGCGCAGCGTCTGGCGCAAGAGGTCGAGCTGGGCCACCTCGCCGGCGACGTTGGCCTCGGCCTCGGCCACCTGGGCGCGGGTCTGGCCGCCCTGGAAGAGGAGCCACGTCGCCGACACGCCCACCGTCGCGTTCCAGCCCAGGTCGGTCAGTTTGGTGCCGCTCTGGCTGACCCCGGCGCTGGCGCCGATCGAGGGCAGGTATTGCCCTTCGATCGATCGGACCGTCAGCTGGTCGGCGCGGACCAGCGCTTCCAGCGAGGCGAACTCCGGCCGGTCCTTGACCGCTTCGTCGAAGAGCGGCTGCGTATCGGCGTCCTCGTTTGCGACCACCGGCATCGCGTCGTCGGCGACGTCGTAGTCGGTGGGACCGAGCACGCCCATCGCCGCGTTGAGCGTGACCTTCGCGACCTCGTACGTGTTCTGCGCGGTGATCAGCGCCACCCGCGCGTTCGCCGTGTCGGTGCGGGCCTGGGCGAGATCGATCTCGGGGTGCGTGCCGGCCTTGACGAACCCTTCCGTCTGCGCGAGGTGCTTCTGCTGGTTGGTGAGCGTGTCCTGCGCGACCTGGACCAGCGCCTTGTCCGCCCAGGCGTCGAAGTACGCCTGCCGCACGGTGAAATCGACGGCGAGCTCGGTGGCGCGTTCGGTCGCGGCCTGGGCCTCGGCCTGCGCCTTGGCCGCCTCCCAGCGGTTCGGCGTGGTGAAGAAATCGAACAACAGGAGCGTGGCGGTGACGTTGTCGGACCAGGTGTTGCCGCTCGCGACACCGGTCGCGCAGGGCACGGTGGGATCGGCCGAGCAGGCCGCGTTCCGGACCGTGACCGTCCCGGCGCTGTGCTGGAAGCCGGCCCGCGCCGAGACCTGCGGCAGCATCGGCGAAAACGCCTCGCGCGCGCGGGCGGCGGCGGCCTGCGCGCCGGCGCGCGCCTGCCGGAGCTGCGGCTGGTTCACGCGGGCGCTGTCGACGGCCTGCTGCAGCGTGACGATGCGCGCCGCGGCGAGCAGCGCCAGAAGCGAAGTCACACGTCACCTCCGGCGGCGGCCGGCCCGTCGTCCGCTGCGAACTCGTCGAGATTGCGGACCACCTTACGCAGCGCGGCGCGCAACATTTCCTGTTCGCGGGCGGACATCCCTTGCACGACCGCGGCCCGCACGCCAGAGGCAATGGGTGCGATCCGTTGAGCCAGCCGCACTCCGGCCGGGGTCAGCGCCGCGCGGACCACGCGGCGATCGCGCGGGTCCGGCTCGACCTTGAGCAACCCGCGCTGCGCCAGGCCTTCGGCGATGCGGGAAGCCGTAGGCGGATCCATACGTTGGCGCCGGGCGAGGTCGCCCAGCGAGGCGCGCGGCAGCTCGCGCGCAGCGTTGAGAAACCAGAACTGCGGCGGCGTCAGTTGCAGCGGCCGGGCCGCGCGAAGAACCGCCTGCTTGATGCTGCGCCGCGCCGCGCCGATCAGCAGCCCGACGTATTCTTGTTCCTGTAACATTTGCCGCGACAACTAACGACCGGGCTGCCGTCCGGTCAAGCGATTGAAACAATCCGAGAAATGGGTGCTTTGCCTCCAAAGGCCAAAGCGAAAAGGAAAACGAGAAGGAGAAGGACAAGGAGAAGAAGAAGACCAGGATCAGGACTGGGAGCAGCCTCGCGCCAGCCTTTGGCTGGCACCGGTGAAGCCGCGGAAGCGGTGGCTGCCGTGCAGGTTGCGGCCATGTCCGGGAATTGCCACGCGGGTTCTGCCGAGAATGCACGGCGCCACGGAGCGCGCGTCGCCGCGCTGCTTTCAGGACTGATCCGCCGATGAAATCGGGGACACCATATGCAATTCGTGCCAAAGGAAAGGCCGAAATGAGCAAGGTGTCCGCGAATTTCCCTTGGGAGCGCGCGCTGGTCATGCTCATCGCGGCCGTCGTCGGCCTGTATGGCGGCATTGCGGCGGGGCTTTTCGCGGTCTCCATCCGATTCGTCCAGCTGCTGCTCTATCGCGGCCGTGAAGTTGCCATGACGCTGTTCGGGCCCGAGCGCGAGATGTGGGTGCGATATTTCGCCGAGCGCCTGACCGCCGCCCGTTGGCACCTCGAGTTCGCCGCGCTGGCGGCGTTGATCCTGGCGGCGGCGGTGGCGCTCGATCGGATGGGCGGCCGGCGTCTGCCGCTCTTCGAAGCGCGCCGGCTGCGGGCGGTGGCGCTGGCGGCGTCGCTCGGGCTTGCGCTCTACTACCCGCTGGTGCTGCTCAGGACGTTCAACGGCACGTTCCATGAGACCGAAGGCGGGCTCTACGAGCTTCTCGCGCAGGCGCCGCGCTGGATCTGCGTGATCGGGCCCGCGCTCGGCGCGCTTCTGGCGGCGCTGCTCGTCCGCCACGTCAGCCCCGAGAGCGGCGGCCACGGGGTGGTCGAGGTGATCGAGGCCGTGCACCAGCGCACGCCGATCAAGGGCCGCGTCGCGCTCTGGAAGTCGCTCGCTGCCGGCCTGGTGATCGGCTCGGGCGGGAGCGCGGGTCGCGAGGGGCCGGTCGTGCACCTCGGCGGCGCGGTGGCGTCGTCGCTCAGCCGGTTTCTCGAGTTGCCGCGGAGCGAGACCTCGATCCTGCTGGCGGCGGGCGCGGGCGCGGGGATCGCCGCGTCGTTCCAGGCGCCGCTCGCGGGATCGCTCTTCGCGCTGGAGATCGTGCTGGCCGATTTCGACGTGCGCCGCTTCGCGCCGGTCGTGCTCGCCTGCGTGACCGCGACCGCCACGTCGCGCGCGCTGCTCGGCGGCGGGACCGAGCTGCGGATGGTGAGCTGGAATCTCAGCCACCCGTCCGAGATCGCGGTCTACCTCGTGCTCGGCATCGTCGCGGGGGTCTGCGGGCTGGTCTACGTCAAGGCCGTGCACGGCGCGGAGCAGCGGATTCACGCGCTGCGGCTCGGGCCGGTGTCGAAGGCCGCGCTCGGCGGATTCGTGGTCGGCGTGATCGGCCTCGTCGCCCCGCGCGTGCTCGGGACGGGCATCGAGTCGATGAACGCCGCGCTCGCCGGCCAACTCACGTTCGGCGCGTTGCTCCTGGCGCTGGTCGCCAAGCTGGTGGCGACCTCGGCGACGCTCGGTTCCGGGTCGCCGGGGGGCAGCTTTTTTCCCGCCGTCTTCCTCGGCGCGATGCTCGGGGGCGCCTTTGGGCATGTCGCGCACGCGGTGCTGCCGGGAATCGTCTCGGGTGCCGACGCGTATGCGGCGGTCGGCATGGGCGCGGTCGTGGCCGGTGCGACGCTTGCGCCGCTGACCGGCGTCTTGATGATGTTCGAGCTGACGGGCAGCTATCAGATCGTCCTGCCGCTTCTGGTCGCGTGCGGCATGGCGGCGGCGGTGACGCAGGGCGCGCTGGGCGGCTCGATCTACACGCTCGGCGCGCGCCGCCGCGGCATCCGGCTCTCGCGGGGCGGGCCGCAGCTGAGCGATCTCTCGGTGGCGCAGGCGCTCGACGCAGTCGACCCGCTCCCGGCCGATCTGCCGTACGCGGAGCTGGTCAAGGTCATCGGTCCGACCCTGCACGCCGCGTTTCCAGTCGTCGCGGACGGACAGGGCGTGATCGGGTTGCTCTCGGTGCGCGAGGCGCGGCGGGCGCTCCTCGACCCGGCCGTCGACAAGTCTTCGACCGCGCGCTCCTTCACCCGGCCGGCCCAATCGCTGCAGCCCGACGACGACCTCGGCACCGCCGTGCAACGTCTCGCCGAAGCCGGCATGCCGGAAGCACTCGTGGTCGACGCGACCCAGCGCCCTCTCGGCATCGTCACCCGCGAGGGTATTCTCGAAGCCTGGCGCCGCGCGACCGGCGGATAATGTGGGGACACAATACGTATTTTACTGTACGTAAAAATACGTATTGTGTCCCCGAATTAGGAGGTGCGCGATGGGGATGTTCAACA
Organism: Deltaproteobacteria bacterium; assembly: GCA_005879095.1. Classification (GTDB taxonomy): domain Bacteria; phylum Myxococcota; class Myxococcia; order Myxococcales; family 40CM-4-68-19; genus 40CM-4-68-19. Next base: position 3,856 of record VBLM01000673.1, on the reverse strand, counting down.
TCGGGGCGGAGTTGGTCGAGAGGAACCTGCGCGAGGGGCGCGGGCAGAGGCCGGCGATCTGGTCGGGCGGGAAGACGCTGACCTATTCCGAGCTGGCGGTGCTGGTCGATCGGACGGGTGCGGCATTCCTGCGCGCCGGCGTGAAGCCGGAGCAGCGGGTGCTGATGGTGATGCCCGACTCGCCGGAGCTGGCGGCCTGCTATCTGGCGGCGATGAAGATCGGCGCGGTGGCCGTGCCCTGCAATCCGCTCCTGCGCACCGCCGACTACGCCTACTTTCTCGAGGAGTCGCGCGCCGCGCTGGTGGTGACTGCCGCGCCGCTGGTGGAAAAGCTGCCCAGGCACGACAAGCGGATGCTGGTGGCCGGCGTCGATCTGGAAGCGTTCATCGCCGAAGGGGCCGAGCAGCGGCTGGAGGCAGCGCCCACCAGCCGCGACGAGGCCGCTTTCTGGCTCTGGACCAGCGGCTCCACCGGCAAGCCGAAAGCGGCTGTCCATTCGCACCAGGACTGGCCGCACTGCTGCGAGCTGTACGGGCGCGGGATCCTCCAGTTGCAGCCGAACGACCGTTGCTACTCGGCTTCCAAACTCTTCCACGCATACGGCCTCGGCAACGCGCTCACCTTCCCGTTGTGGGTCGGCGCCAGCACCATCCTTTCGCCCGATCGGCCGACGCCGGAGGTCGTCTACCGCAACATCGCCGAAGGACGGCCGACCATCTTCTTCGGCGTCCCGACCCTGTACGCCGCGATGCTGCAGGCGAAAGACGAGCCGGACATGAAAAGCCTGCGCCTGTGCGTCTCGGCGGGCGAGCCGCTCCCCGGCGACCTCTTCTCGCGCTGGAAGTCGCGCTTCGGCACCGAAATCCTCGACGGAATCGGCTCGACCGAAGTGCTGCACATCTACGTCTCGCCGCGCATCGGCAGCGCCAAGCCCGGCTCGACCGGCCTCCCGGTCGACGGCTACCAGGTTCGCGTCGTCGACGAGCAGGGCAAGGAGGTCCCGCGCGGCGAGACCGGCGACCTGATCGTCCGCGGCCCCTCGACCGCGCTCTTCTACTGGAACCGCCGCGACCAGAGCCGCGCCAAGATGCGCGGCGAGTGGTTCTTCTCGGGCGACAAGTTCCGCCAGACCGAGGACGGCGAGTTCCACTACGTCGGCCGATCGGACGACATGTTCAAGAGCGCCGGCGAATGGATCTCGCCCGCCGACGTCGAGTCGGCGCTGATCTCGCACTCGGCCGTGCTGGAGTGCGCGGTCGTGGCGCAGAAGAGCGCGGACGGCCTCTTGCGTCCGCGCGCGCACGTGGTGCTGGTCCAGGGAAAACAAGGCTCGCCCGAGCTTGCCGACGAGCTCAAGCAGCACGTCCGCGCCAAGTGCGCGGGCTACATGGTGCCGCGCGAGATCGTCTTCGCGGGGGAATTGCCCAAAACCGCGACTGGAAAGATCCAGCGGTTCCTGCTGCGTGACGCCGATGTCTGAACTGCAAGTCGACGGCGCGCGCATCCATTACGAGGACACCGGCGGCTCTGGTCCGACGGTCGTCCTCGCGCACGGCCTCTTGTGGAGCGCCGCGATGTACCGGTTCCAGCTGGCCGCCTTCAAAGACCGTTTTCGCTGCGTCGCCTACGATCACCGCGGCCAGGGCAAGAGCGAGGTGACGGAAAACGGCTACGACATGGAGACGCTGACGCAGGACGCGGCGCGGCTGATCGAGAAGCTCGGTCTGGCGCCGGTACACTTCGTCGGTCTCTCGATGGGTGGCTTCGTCGGGATGCGTCTCGCCGCGCGGCGGCCGGAGCTGGTCCGGTCGCTGGCGCTGATCGAGACCGCGAGCGATCCCGAGCCGCCGCTCAACATCCCGAAATACAAGCTGCTCCTGTTTCTCTCGCGAGTCCTGGGCGTGAAGGCGCTCGCGCCGGCGGTGATGAAGGTGATGTTCGCCAGGCCGTTCCTCACCGACCCCGCTCGCAAAGAGCTGCGGCAGTCGATGGTGCAGGCGCTGATCGACAACGACTGGGCCGGCACCGCGCGCGCGATCGACGGCGTTCTCTGGCGAAAACCGATCCAGCCGGATGAGCTGGCGAAGATCCGATGTCCGACGATCGTGATCTCCGGCGAGCTCGACAATGCGGTGCGTCCCGCCCGCTCGGAGCGGACCGCCCGGCAGATTCCGGGCGCCCGCTTCGTCACCATCCCGCGCGCCGGTCACACCAGCTCCATCGAGGAGCCGGAGGCGGTGAATTCCACACTCGCGGAGTTCTGGTCCCACATCTGACGACCTTCACTCACCGCGAAAAGCGCGCAGGCCCTGTTAGGATCTCCCGATGCTGGCGCTGGTTGCAGCGACGCTCCTGTTGGCTTCCGCCCCCGCGGAGCCGCCGGGACGCTTCGCCTTCCGCAGCTACGGGAGCGAGCAGGGGCTGGAGAACCTCTCGGTCCTCGCCATCGTGCAGGATCGCGAAGGCTTTCTCTGGGTCGCCACCGAGGACGGCCTCTACCGGTACGACGGCGACCGCTTCCACCGCTACGGCGCCGAAGAGGGACTGCCTTCGAACCAGATGACCTCGCTCGCGCTCGGCGACGACGGCCGGCTCTGGGCGGGTACCTTCCGCGGCGTCGCGCTCTTCGAGGACGGTCGCTTCCGCGCGGTGGCAAAATCACTCCCCGACGTTCGCATCAAGGGTCTGGCCGCGGCGCCGGGCGGCGCGCTCTGGGTCGCGACCGGCAGCGGGCTCTTCTTCGAATCCAGCCGCGAGCGGTTCGACGCGGTCCCCGGCTGGCCGGCAGGGCTCGCGGCCACCGCGGTCTGGGCCGATGCGCGCGGCGTGGTCGCGGCGGCGCCCGGGCGCATTTTCACGCAGCGCTCCGGGCAGTGGCTCGGCCACGAAACCGAGCCCGAGCGCATCGACGCGGTCGTGCGCGATCGCAAAGGCACCATCTGGGCGCGCTCCGCCGGCCACTTGTGGGCGCTCGCCGAAGGGCAGGAAAAGCTGGAAGACTTCACCCAGGTGCTGCCGGGCCCGAGCGACATGGGCTATCTCTCGCTCGACCAGCAGGGAACGCTCTGGGTCCCGACCGATTCCGGCCTCCTCTATAAGGAAGAGAGCGGCACGTGGAGCGTGATCGGCCCGGCGCAGGGCCTGCCGGCGTCGTGGGCGCGGACCGCGGCGGAAGATCGCGAAGGCTCGATCTGGATCGGCGTCACCGGCCTGCACCGTGCCGTCGGCCGCGGCCTGTGGCGCGTCTACTCGACGCGCGAAGGCCTGCCCAGCGAAGTCGTCTGGACGGAATGGCGCGACAAGAAGCGCACGCTCTACGTCGGCACCGACCGCGGCCTCGCTCGCGCGGCGGGCGGCAGGTTCGAGATGGTGCGCGGCAGCGAAGGGCACGCCATCCGCGCGGTCGCGCAGTTGAAGGACGGCGCGCTGTGGATGGGTGGCAGCCCGCCGGAACTGCTCCGTATCGACGAGGGCAAGGTGGACCGCTTCCCCGTCCGCGCGCGGAAGGTGCTCTCGCTGCTCGCCACCAGCCGCGGAGAGCTCATGGTCGGCACCGACGGCGGCGGGCTCCTCAAGCTCGAGGGTGGCGTGTTCGTGCCGATCTCGATCCCGGGTGGGAGCGTTCAGGAGCGGTTCAGCCAGGTGATCGAGGACCGGTCGGGCCGCATCTGGGCGGCCGGCGAGCTGGGCCTCGCCGTCCGCAATCAGAATGACGAGTGGCGCCGGCTGAACAGCGCCGATGGGCTGCGCGACGATCGCACGGCATATCTGCTCGAGCGGCGCTCGGGCGACATCTGCGTCGCGTACCGCGAAACCATCGGCTTCTCCTGCTTCCGTCCGACCGCGCAGGGCCTG